>JANQKJ010000283.1 GCA_028281205.1 Gammaproteobacteria bacterium | reverse complement strand
TAGTGCTCTGAAGTATCCTGAACCACAGTTGCTTTTCTGCGAAAGTTGATTCTGAATATATTGCCGTTAGGTTCAATGCGGTCAGTTACAACAGTATTTGGACGAGTGTTGTAGGGGTCCTCTTCACGTGTGGACACGGCATCAATTAAGGCTTCATCTTGGCAGTTAATTTTTCGAAAATCACCGCGGTAATCAACTTCATCTTCTTCGCACAGCCTAACGCCAGGCAGGAAGCTTGTTTCGTAGATAGTCTCAGTTTTAATTTGTAGCTTTGGCTCATCTTGTGCGATTTGTTCGACACTAGGTGGTGTTTGGACAGCATCGTTATCGTCAGCAATCACGGTGCTAGCGAGTAGCGACAGAGTAATCGCTGGGATAAGTAAATGATGAGTATATGGAGTTCTTTTCATGGTGTGCTCCTCATCTGTAATATTGTCAAATTATACCATATTTAAAACTGTTAAATAATGAACATTTGCTAAGGTTATTAATGTACTGTATGCCATAAAATGTGATGATGGTAAGCAAGATGCACCCATTAGTCGGTATTGCTGAAACGTGTTTGTAAGCAAATTATCTAACAACTTAATTAGTCGGGAATTTTGCTCTTTTGGCAGTGTGCCATTGTGGGCAATAATTAGCCTTGTTATGTCATCAACTACCCCCATATAATCCCACACCATTATTAATTAGGGATGATAGTGCATGCCAATCTACGAATATCAATGCCAAGAATGTGGTCACCACCATGAAGTGTTACAAAAAATTAGTGATGATCCACTCACAGAATGCCCTGCATGCCATGCGCATGCGCTCAAGAAATTAGTTTCTGCAGCAGGCTTTAGGTTGAGCGGTAATGGTTGGTACGAAACTGACTTCAAATCAAAAAATAAGAAAAATCTAGTGCAAAGCGATTCTCAAACTTCATCTCAGAACTCAAAAAAATCGAGCGAGACAAAAACTAGCTCAAGCACTTCAAGCTCTTCGAGCTCGAGTAGTTCATAGGTCGTCGCGGGGCCGTTAGCGCTTAGTTATGTTACGCAAATATTTAGTTGCCGGATTACTTGTATGGGTGCCATTGGGAATCACTTTCGTAGTGATCAAATTCATGTTGGAGCTAATGGATCGGTTGCTGCTGTTATTGCCGGTTGAATGGCGTCCTGAAACGGTACTGGGGTTCACCATCCCAGGATTTGGTTTAGTCCTGGCTATCGGTATTTTATTGATCACTGGCGCTATTGGTGCAAATTTACTCGGCCGCTCAGTATTAAGGGTTTGGGAAGGTTTTCTTGCACGCATACCTTTAGTAAGAACAGTCTATCTGTCAACAAAGCAAATCGTATCCAGTTTATTGTCCACAGGTAGTCAATCATTCAGAAAGGTGTTGCTGATTGAATATCCGCGCAAAGGCATCTGGACTGTATGTTTTCAAACCAGTGCCGCAGCCAGTGAAATACAGTCGCAATTAGATAAAGAGGCTATTATGGTGTTTGTCCCAACCACGCCGAATCCAACCTCGGGATTTGTTATAGCCGTGCCGGTTGAAGATACGCGCGAGCTGGATATGGATATTGAAACGGCTTTAAAATTAATCATGTCACTTGGGATTGCGGCAAATACTGATAATCCTGCTGTTGATTCGAGCAAGACGACTCCGTAATATCCACAGCTCGCTACAATTCATGAGAATACTTCAGGTTAATAAGCGCTTTTGGCGCCAAGCATAAATACCTATAGAGAACTCTAACTAGTTAAATATCTCAGCCAGGAAGCTAAAGCATGCGTACGCACTATTGTGGAGAAGTCACTCGAGAGAATCTTGACCAGGAAGTCACATTATGTGGCTGGGTCAACCGCCGCCGTGACCACGGAGGTGTCATTTTCGTGGATTTACGTGATAGAACTGGCCTGGTTCAAGTAGTTTTTGACCCGGATCGAGCACAAATCTTTAGCCAGGCTGAGCACATTCGCAATGAATATGTATTACAGGTGACTGCAAAAGTGCGCGCCAGACCTGAAGGCACAGTCAATCCCGAACTCTCTACAGGCGAAATAGAAGTGCTCGCGACTGAACTGACTGTGCTTAATGAATCAGAGACACCTCCATTTCAACTTGATGATGATGATGTTAACGAGGAGTCTCGACTTAGATATCGCTATGTAGATTTGCGCCGGCCAATAATGCAAGAACGCATGCAAATGCGTGTCAAAGTGGTGCAGGTGTTACGTGCTTACTTAGATCAAAATGGTTTTCTTGATATCGAAACTCCCATGCTGACTAAAGCAACACCAGAGGGTGCACGGGACTACCTGGTGCCTAGCCGCACTCAACCAGGATCATTCTTTGCATTGCCTCAATCACCACAAATTTTTAAACAATTGCTGATGATGAGTGGCATGGATCGTTACTATCAAATTGTGCGCTGTTTTCGTGATGAAGACTTGCGCGCTGACCGCCAGCCTGAATTTACCCAGTTGGATATTGAAACTTCATTTATGGATGAAGAACAGATTATGGTAATGATGGAAGGCATGATGCGTGACATGTTTAAAACAGTATTAAATGTCGATTTGCCAAATCCATTCCCTCGTATGCCTTATGCGGAAGCGATGCATCGCTATGGTTCAGATAAACCGGATTTAAGGGTTCCTTTAGAGTTAGTCGACATTACTGATTTAATGGGTGCAGTGGAGTTTAAAGTCTTTAGTGGTCCGGCTAATGATGACAAAGGCCGCGTTGCAGTGTTGCGCTTACCTAACGGCAGTGAGCTGACACGCAAAGAAATTGATGATTACACCAAGTATGTGAGTAATTATGGCGCAAAAGGCTTAGCGTATATTAAATGTAATGACATTGCGCAAGGTCGAGAAGGATTGCAAAGCCCTATTTTAAAATTCTTACCTGATGATGTGGTTGAAAAAATCATTCAGCGAACTGAGGCGAGTAATGGAGATTTATTGTTCTTTGGTGCAGATAAAGCAACAGTGGTTAATGATGCCTTGGGTGCGTTGCGCGTTAAGTTAGGTACCGATAAGAATTTATTAACAGGTGAGTGGAAACCTTTGTGGGTAGTAGATTTCCCAATGTTTGAATGGGATGAAAAAGACAACCGCTGGAATGCATTGCACCATCCATTTACTTCCCCTAATTTCGAGTCTGCACAACAGTTATTGGATAATCCAGGTGAAAGTCTTTCAAGAGCTTATGATATGGTGTTGAACGGGACTGAGTTGGGTGGCGGTTCTGTGCGTATTCATAAGCAAGACATTCAGAAAGCAGTGTTTGAAGTATTAGCTATTTCTGAACAAGAAGCAGAAAATAAATTTGGCTTTTTGTTGAAAGCACTCAAGTATGGTTGTCCGCCGCATGCGGGTATAGCGTTTGGTTTAGACCGTTTGATTATGTTAATGACCGGCAGTGATTCTATTCGCGATGTCATGGCATTTCCTAAAACACAAACTGCAACATGCCCATTAACCGATGCGCCTGCAGAAGTCAGTGAGCATCAACTAAAAGAGCTGAATATTCGTCTAAGAGCTAAAGTAACAGAGTAGACAAATACGCTTTAGTTTTTCAACTACTGCATAGTCGCAGCTGCCCACTGGTATTCATCTGAAGTGGGGAATTTATTCTGTAATAAATTGAAATAGCCAACTTCAACTTTTTTGTCCCGCATTAAACGACCAATCTCAATGCCAAGCTTTAAAGTTTGCGGTGTATGGGCAGCGAACTGCGAGTAAGCATGTAGACGTTCCAGGGCAGGAATGGCGCGTTGTTTGGCTAAGTTGATTCTCGCGAGCTGATAAAGCGCAACTGAATTTTTTTCTTTAAAATCGAGAGCCGTTTTAAAATAATCAAACGCCTGATCTAGGTCGGGCATGCGCAGTGCGCATAATCCGGCATTTGTATAAGCAATTTCAGGGTTGGGGTTGCTTGGGTGTGTGCCTGCCTTGAGGAATTTTTTTTCTGCCTGTTTGATTCTTCCATGGTCACACAGAAAGCTACCGTAATTATTGAGTGTCGAAGCGTCATGCGGTGCAACAGATAACGCTTTCTCAAAAAATTGTATGGCTAGCTCGGGCTGATTGGATTTGCCATATATTAAGCCAGCAATATTATTGGCATCGACATTTTTTGCATCAATAGCCAAGGCTTGCTGAATAATACCTTGGGCACTGCTTAGGTTACCTTGTTGAACCTGGATGAGGCTGCTTTTTACTAATGAATTAATATCTGCAGCCGGTGCTTCAGACGTAGGTTTAGTAGTCTGGGTTGTGCAGGCGCTTAAAATGCATGCAAATATTAAAAGCAGAATTAATGTCAAAAATAGTCGTGTTTGAATCATATCGGTATTACTGATTGAGACGTGATATATATGTACTTCAATGTATCATTAATCGTAACAAAGCATAATCACGCAATGGATGGAAAATAATAAAAAATACAAACGCCCCGAGTCAGTATTAGTAGTGATCTATAGTCAATCAGGTCATGTGTTAATGATGCAGCGGGTATTTCCTACTGGGTTTTGGCAATCAGTGACAGGTAGTTTGGAGTGGGACGAACAGCCCAGAGATGCCGCTGTACGTGAACTCAAAGAAGAAACTGGATTGGGTGCGGAAGGACTAATAGACTGTGAATACTCACAGGAGTTTGAAATTTACTCCATCTGGCGTGATCGTTATGCACCGGGTGTTATGCATAATAGAGAGCATTTATTTCTATTGCAGGTAAAGTCGTGTGATGACATTGAATTTGACCCACGTGAGCACAGTGAATTTCGTTGGGTAACACGTGAAGAAGCAATCCAGATGGCTACCTCCTACACTAATAGTGAAGCTATCGCACGCTGGGTGCCTGAAATTTAAAATCCACCATTTATGAATACCTGCCATTTGGCTCTGCTTCAGCAGATGCTAAACTAGCGCCTTAATAAAACCAAATGAGAGGATTATGGCTGGTCATAGTAAATGGGCGAATATTCAGCATCGTAAAAAGGCTCAAGATGCGAAACGCGGCAAAATTTTTACCAAGCTTATTCGTGAAATTACTGTAGCAGCCCGTATGGGGGGATCGGATATTTCGGCTAACCCACGCCTGCGTATGGCGGTAGATAAGGGCCTTGGTGCCAACATGAATAAAGACACTATCGACCGTGCTATTAAGCGTGGCGCGGGTGAACTTGAAGGCATGGAGTATGAAGAGATTCTGTATGAAGGTTATGGTGCTGGTGGTACCGCATTGCTTGTTGATTGCTTAACTGATAATCGCAATCGTACTGTTTCAGAGGTGCGTCATGCATTCAGCAAACATGGGGGCAATCTGGGCACCAGTGGATCGGTGGCCTACTTGTTCTCTAAGCAAGGCGTATTTAGTTATGAACCCGGCGTCGATGAAGATCGATTAATGGAAATTGCACTTGAATCGGGTGCCGATGATATTGTGAATAATGAAGACGGTTCTGTGGATGTTATTTGTCAGCCAGACGCATTTGTTGGGTTGCAAGAAGCACTTAATAATGCAGGTTTGGAAGCGAGTTTTGCTGAAGTGTCCATGCGTGCGGGTACTATGGCTGCAGTCAGTGACAAAGACGCAGAGAAAATTATTCGCTTAATTGATGTGCTAGAAGAGTTGGATGATGTGCAAAACGTCTACTCAAATGCTGATTTTCCTGAGGGTGTACTGGAGAATATTTCTTAATGAATTTTTATTATGCCGCTTGATAAGCAACCGAGTAAGGTGAGAGTGCTGGGTATCGATCCGGGTTCGGTTAAAACTGGTTTTGGTATTATTGAAAGTAATGGTCAACGAAGTCGTTATGTACACAGTGGCTACTTGAAATTACCCTCTGACTGCCTGGCAAATAAACTAGGTAAAATTTTCTCACAACTTTCAGAGATTATTGCTGAGTATCAACCTGATCACATGGCAATTGAGCAAGTATTTTTATCTAAAAACGCAGCGTCTGCTCTAAAGCTAGGTCATGCACGTGGTGCAGCTATGACTGCCGGTGTAAATGCTAATTTAGAAATATATGAGTACAGTGCTAAAGCCGTTAAACAATCTACTGTTGGTTATGGCGCAGCATCGAAAGAACAAATACAACATATGATTCTACGTCTACTGAATACGCGTAAAGTTTTGCAAGAAGATGAAGCTGATGCATTAGCCGTCGCTTTATGTCATGCGCATACAGGTCTATCACCGCAACAACAGAAATATATAAAGGCAACTTAGTAAATGATTGGACGTTTACAAGGTAAACTTATTTACAAGCAGCCTCCTGGCTTAATGCTTGATGTGAATGGGGTGGGTTATGAACTTGAAGCACCTATGTCGACATTTTATCAATTGCCAGAATGTGGTCAGGATGTAACTTTACATATACATATGATTGTGCGTGAAGATGCTCAGGTATTGTATGGTTTTCATGATTTATCAGATCGTAGTCTGTTTAGAACCTTACTCAAAGTAAACGGTGTAGGTGCCAAAATGGCATTAACGATTTTATCCGGGATGGACGCGAATGGGTTTAAGCACTGTATCCAACTTGGTGATACTGACGCATTAGTACGTTTGCCTGGTGTCGGTAAGAAAACTGCAGAGCGATTAATAGTCGAATTGCGTGATCGTTTAGGAGATGATTCATCTGTTGCAGTTAAAAGCGGTTTAAGAGTAACGGCGGATACTGTAAGAAATCATATTGAAGAAGCAATTTCTGCCCTAACTGCGCTTGGTTACAAAGGGCCGGAAGCTATGCGGATGGTAAAAAATGTCAAAGATGAAACCTCATCATGTGAAGACCTGATTCGTCTTGCTTTAAAAACAAGCTTAAGTAAATAATTATTTATGAGCACAGAACGACTCATTGAAGCGGAAAATATAGGTAATGAAGAAGTTGCGATAGATCGTGCTATTCGTCCTAAAATGCTAGCCGACTATACTGGGCAAGAAAAAGTCTGTGAGCAGATGGAAATATTTATTGCTGCTGCACGTGAAAGACAAGAAGCATTAGACCATGTGTTGATTTTTGGTCCGCCCGGGCTCGGTAAAACTACTTTATCGCATATTATTGCTAATGAATTGTCAGTTAATATGCGTCAAACATCAGGACCTGTGTTGGAAAAAGCAGGTGATTTGGCAGCTATACTTACAAATCTTGAACAAAATGATGTTTTATTTGTTGATGAAATACATCGTTTAAGCCCTGTGGTTGAAGAAATTCTTTATCCGGCATTAGAAGACTTCCAACTTGATATTGTCATTGGGGAAGGGCCAAGTGCACGTTCCATAAAACTGGATTTACCTCCATTTACATTAGTTGGCGCAACCACGCGCGCAGGATTATTAACCTCTCCATTACGCGACCGTTTTGGTATCGTGCAACGCTTGGAGTTTTATACTACGGATGAACTGGCATCAATTGTTAGTAGGTCGGCAGGTATTCTAAATGTTGAAATTGATAATAATGGTGCAATTGAAATTGCCAAGCGATCCCGCGGCACACCTCGCATTGCCAACCGCCTGTTAAGACGAGTCCGTGATTATGCGCAAATCAAATCCAATGGTGTGATTGAAAAAGATATTGCCGACAAAGCACTGGACATGTTGAGTGTTGATCAAAATGGTTTTGATCAAATGGACCGGCGTGTATTGCTTGCAGTGATTGAGAAGTTTGATGGTGGGCCAGTTGGGCTTGATAGTTTGTCAGCGGCTGTTGGCGAAGAGCGCGGCACGATTGAAGATGTGATCGAACCGTATTTGATTTTAAATGGCTTTTTAATGCGCACACCCAGGGGCCGTGTAGCAACTATGAATTGTTATCGTCACTTTGGGTTACGTGCGCCCAAACAATTGCAAGAACTTCAGTCAGATACAGGTGACTTGTTTGCTGAGTGATCAATTTCAGGAACATGCATGGCAGAAATAACGTCATTTACCTGGCCAGTGCGTGTTTACTACGAAGATACTGATGCAGGGGGTGTTGTTTTTTATGCAAATTATCTCCGCTTTTTGGAGCGAGCACGTACCGAATGGCTACGTCAGTATGGCTTTGAGCAAGACCAGCTGAAAAAAGATCTTAATATTGTGTTTGCAGTGCGCGCAGTAGATATACAATACTTAAAGCCAGCGCGGTTTAATGAACAACTTAGTGTTAGTGTTGAAAATATTCAACTGAAACAAGCAAGTATGGCAATGCAGCAGTCTATTTTTAAACTCGCGCAAGATAAAAACGAATTAATTGTTAAATCCACTGTCAATGTAGTGTGTTTACACAGTGATAGCTTTTCTCCATGTCCTATTCCTAAACCTATATTCGAAGTATTGAAAGCATGCACGTAGATATGAGTATTTATCGGTTGGTAGCCGATGCAAGTTTGCTGGTTCAAGTTGTCATGATCATTTTGGTATTGGCCTCGGTGATTTCATGGACAATGATTTTTAGTAAAGCGCGGGTTCTGAAAGTGGCAATTAAGGATGCAAATGCATTTGAGGATCGCTTTTGGTCAGGTGCAGATTTGCCATCTTTGTATGAAAAAGTCGGTTCAAAGAGAAATATTTCTGGCATGGAAAGAATTTTTGTTGCTGGCTTTAAAGAGTACATAAGACTCCACAAGACACGCAAAGTATCAGCATTGTCGATTAGTGATACTTCTCTACGTTCAATGAAAGTCGCGTTATCACGCGAAATAGATTTTTTGGAACATTACCTGCCATTTTTAGCTACGGTAGGTTCAACTAGTCCTTATATTGGTTTGTTCGGTACAGTATGGGGCATCATGAATTCATTTAGAGCATTGAGTGGTGTGCAACAAGCGACCTTATCGGCAGTGGCGCCTGGTATTGCGGAAGCATTAATTGCGACTGCGTTGGGTTTGTTTGCAGCAATTCCCGCGGTGATTGCATACAACCGTTATTCTACTCAAGCAGATCGCTTAATCACGCGCTATGATAATTTTGTAGAAGAATTTACTGCTTTACTGCAGCGTCAGGCTATTACGCGTGACACGGATGCTACTCAAGCGCGCAAAGTGGAAAGCTAATAATGTCCCAGTCTCTTTCTCGTCGTCGTAAGCCAATGTCTGAAATCAATGTTGTGCCGTATATTGATGTCATGCTTGTATTGCTGGTTATTTTTATGGTGACAGCGCCGATGTTTAATCAAGGCGTGCAAGTTGATCTGCCGCAGGCACCTTCACAACCAATCAAAGAATTTATGGAGCAGGATGAACCGTTTATTGTATCGGTTGACCAGCTTGGCAAGATTTATGTCAATAAAGGCTCCAACCCAGAACGTCCAATAACATTGGACGAGTTCAGACAACTCGCGCCTGGCATGCTTGCCCAAGAGCCAACCAAACAGGCTTATGTTAAAGGTGACCAAAGTGTCATGTATGGTCGTGTGGTTGAAGTCATGGTGGCATTGCAAAATGCAGGTGTTCCTTCAGTTGGGTTAATTTCCCAACCAGTTTCCAATACTCAGTCAAACAGGTAGCCACAGTTAATAGTGAAGGCTAAATTTTAGTTGCGACTAGATTTGTCATGATTAAGGGAAAACTTTTTCTTTCACGCTCAGTCATTGCTGCAATCTTAGTGCATGTGCTTGTTTTTTCTCTATTTATTGTAGGGTTTCAAATGAAACCCAAGCCTAATCAGGCCATGGTGGATCCGGTTAATATTGTCAAAGCAGAAGTAATTGATGGCGCGGCAATAGAGCAGGAGAAACAAAAAATACGTGATGAAGCTGCTGCGCGTGAGCGCAAAAAGCGTGAAGAACAATTGCGTAAACAGCGCGAAGCTGAAGAAAAAAAGCGTCAACAAGAAGAAGCTAAAAAGCGTGAAGAAGAAAAAAGGCAAGCAGAAATAAAAGCAGCCCAAGAACAAAAACGGCAAGCGGAAGAGAAAGCCAAAAAAGAAGCCGAAGCAAGAAAAAAAGCCGAACTTGAGCGCCAAAAAGCAGAGGAAGCTAAAAAAGCTGCTGAAAAAAAAGCCGAAGAAGAACGTATTCGAGCAGAAGAAAATGCCAAAAAACTTGCTGAGGAACTGAAAAAGCAGGAAGAAGCTAAACGACGTGCTGAGGAAGAGGCGGAACAAAAACGTCTGCAAGCAATCTTAGAGCAGGAAGAAGCTGAAATACAGGCAGAACAAGAGCGTGCTGCAAAAGCGGCAAGACAACGAGAACTAAATACGTTACTGTCACAATATATAGGAGCCATACAATCTAAAGTACAAAGTCGTTGGCGCAAGCCACTGGGGACTGATACTTCCAATGCTTACTGTAAGGTATATGTTAAGCAAGCGATTGGAGGTTATATTGAGGAAGTTGCTGTTAGGCAATGTAGTGGTGGGGATGAGCAGTTCAGAAAATCAGTCGAAGAAGCTGTGTGGAAATCTGATCCCCTACCTGCGCCACCGGATGATGAGTTGTTCCAGCGTGAGTTGATAATCACTTTTAGGCCAAGTTGATCAGATTAGATAATTAATTTCATAATGAAAATTATTTACACGATATTTATTCTAGTTTTTATATTTTTTTCCAATAACGCTTCTGCACTATTAGAAATAGAAGTAACCCAAGGTGTTGAATCGGCAATGCCAGTGGCAATCACCCCAGTTGATGGTGATTTGCCAATTGCAGGTACCTTGCTTGAAAGTGTGGTGTTTTCCGATTTGCATCGCAGTGGATATTTTTCAATTGTAGATAAGAAAAATTACCCACAACAAAAAATCCAGCTTGATCAGGTTGACTATAATCGCTGGCGTAATATGGGTATTGAAGCCTTATTAACAATGCGTGCTAATTCAGCAGCGGAAGGTAAAGTGCGAGTTCAATTCGAGTTATATGATCTTGTACGTAAGAATCGTGCATTGGGGCATTCTGTAACAGTAAATAATGATCAGCTACGTAAAGTGGCACATAAGATTTCAGATTTAGTATTTGAACAGCTTACTGGTATCAAGGGGGCATTTAGTACACGCATTGCTTATATTAGTGAAGCAGCAACTAAAAACAGCAAACAGTATCAACTACAAATAGCTGACGCTGATGGTTATAACCCGCGTACTATTTTCTCGTCTTCTAAACAGCTTATGTCACCTGCATGGTCTCCAGATGGACGTCGAATTGCTTATGTTTCATTTGAAAATGAGCGTACTGAAATTTTTGTGCAAGATGTTTCCACAGGAAAGCGAACCAAAGTGTCATCACGGCCGGGTATCAACAGTGCGCCTGCATGGTCTCCAGACGGAAACTCTATTGCGTTAACATTATCTGATGGCGGTGACCCAGAAATTTTTGTGCTTGATATTGAGTCTGGTAAATTGCGTAAACTAACCAATCATTACGGTATTGACACTGAGCCTGCCTGGTCACCTGATGGACGTTTTATTTACTTTACATCTAACCGCTCGGGTTCTCCGCAAATTTATCAAGTTGCATTTGGTGGTGGTTCTCCTAAACGCATCACTTTTGAAGGCAGTTATAATGCTGCGCCTTCTGTATCCGTAGATGGTAAGACCATAGCTATGGTGCACAGAAATGATGACGGTTATCGTATTGCCGTACTAGACATGGGGAAAAATACATTCAGATTGTTGACAGATGGGGTGCTTGATGAAGCACCTAGCTTTGCTCCTAATGGCAGCATGATTATTTATTCAACACGCCATAATAATAGTACTGTGCTGTCGGCTGTAAGTGCTGATGGCAGGGTAAAACAAAGATTGCGTTTGCATAAAGAGAAAGTGAGAGAACCTTCATGGTCACCGTTCCGTAGATAAATTCGATTATTAGTTAGGTATCTTTAAAGAGGAATACACATGATTATTCGACAAATTTCAGTAATATTTTTTCTAGCGCTTGTTCTTACCCTATCAGCTTGTTCAGGTAACAAGACAAAACCTGACGATGAAACTATGGGTGCCTCTGGTATTGAAGATGG
>JANQKJ010000225.1 GCA_028281205.1 Gammaproteobacteria bacterium | reverse complement strand
GGGGATCATTAGCTAATAATAGTGCTTTATTGAGATTATCCGCTATGTTGGTAATCGCCAGGTTATCAATTAAGTCCCAATTATTAAGACATTCGAAATCAGCCCCCGTAACAACGATGTCATCCGGGGAAACAGGCTCACTGGTCGCGTCTTGATCGGGCTTTCCTGCGCAACCAATCAAAAATACTGTGCAGGCATATAATAATAGGGCGCGTTGTGATTGAAGCATTGGCTTGATCATCGAAAACCTTCCTTATATTCCAATCGGTTTATTTATAATTATTATGATTACGATCTATAAATGACATGACCGTATTAGTTTACGCATTAGGACTAGTTTACTCATTGAGATTGGGACTGTGGCCTAATATACCAGCATATTAATTGTGTTAGCTATCAATAAAGTGTAGGTTCTTATACTAAATTAGGTTTTTGCTATTATTTGATTTTATTTCGATCGTCTCGGTCAGTTTGGAAACACATCTATTTACTCGCATACTTTAGCCAAGCGACCCATGGCACTCAAAATTGAGGCCTTATTTAATGGCTTAATTAGCAAATCTGAAGCGCCCGCAGTAATATACTGATTATGTTTCTCTTTTGACGTATCACCTGTGACAGCAACTATAAACGCATGTTGAAATGTAGCCATCGCTCGGGTTGCCTCGATAGCTTGTATACCCGTTATATCCGACATCATCATATCAATTAAGATCATATCAATAGTATGCTGGTCTGCGGTTGCGATATAATCGAGATAGCCTTTACTACTTTGGAACAATGTCGTCGTGAAACCGATTGACGTCATCACTTTGTCTAGGGAAAATAAGTTGTGTTTATCACTGTCGACAATAACCGCGTGTTTACCTTGATAGGGGCTCTGACCATTAACTACAGTAAAAGTATTCAACGGATCATCGGTGTAACCTGAGTCTTTGGTTGTTGGTACGTCGGAATTATTTGGCACAGCAAGCCGCCAAGCTTTTGGAAGACTCAAATAAAAGCAACTGCCTTTACCCAATGTGCTTTGCAATTCTATTTTTCCGCCCAGTAGCCGAGCGAGCTTGCTAGAGATAGATAGACCCAGACCGGTTCCTCCATAGCGGCGAGTAATGGAACCGTCAGCTTGTGCAAATGCCTTAAAAATTTCCTGTTGATCTTCGAGCGAGATACCGATACCTGTATCTTCTATGGCAAATACCCAAGAGTCACAAGGTTCTGGAATATCTGTATAGTGTTCAAACTTTTCAGCAATGGTCAGTGTTATCTTTCCTCTTTGTGTGAACTTAATTGCATTACTAATAAGATTACGCAAGATCTGTATCAGTCGCATGCCATCTGACTGGATTGATGCGCTATCAGATAGTGTACCTTGGCAATCAAATGTGACCGGCTTATCGTTGATAAGTACATGCGACTGTTGTACTAATGAATCTAACAGCTCTTTTATTAGGACCTCTTCTACGTGAACAGGCATCATATGGGCTTCGATTTTAGATAAATCGAGTATTTCATTAATTAACGTCAACAGTTCATTGCCACTTTGGTACATTATCTCTGCGCTTTTTTGTTGTTCTTTGGTGAGGTTACTTTCTCTATTTTCAACAAAAAGCTCTGCGAGGATCAATAAACTATTTAGAGGAGTTCTCAATTCATGGGACATGTTAGCAAGAAAGGCCGACTTGGCTCTATTGGCTGCCTCTGCCGCGTCTTTAGCATCGGTTAGCATCACTTCTAGTTTTTTTCTTTCGATGGAATAAT
Source organism: Gammaproteobacteria bacterium (assembly GCA_028281205.1). Taxonomy (GTDB): domain Bacteria; phylum Pseudomonadota; class Gammaproteobacteria; order UBA4575; family UBA4575; genus UBA1858. Next base: position 420 of record JANQKJ010000225.1, on the reverse strand, counting down.
TAATCGCCCTAACTAGGGTATCATCGGTGTAGTGCCCTTTAATCAGATAGTCTTGAGCACCGAGTTGTAATGCCTGTTTAACAATAGCCGGGTTTTCTGAACCTGTTAGCATAATAACAGGTGCTTTAGTAAGACGCTCTTTGCTAATAATATCTAGAAATGTGAGTCCATCCATATCTCGCAACTTGTGATCGAGTAAAATAATATCGTGCGGTTGTGATAGTCCGGCTAATCCCTCTTCTCCACTTTGAAATTCAATGCAGTGAAAATCGGTTTTTCGCAGCGACCAGATTATCGCTTCACGATCTAACTCGTCATCGTCGACAATAAAAATAGTTGAATTATTATTCATAATACATCGCTGTAACAGAGTTGATGTGTTGCCTTTCAATCATAGTTTGATTATGGCTAACAGCACTT
>JANQKJ010000280.1 GCA_028281205.1 Gammaproteobacteria bacterium | reverse complement strand
TTTTTGCGGGGCGTACTGTTATTTCAGACCTCGCGTGACTTACCGTCAACTTATTACTTACTACTGTTTCCATTTTTTATTCTAATCTGGTTAAAGTTTCCCCAGAGTTTGCCCTTATTGATAATTTTGTTTGGTTATACGTGGACGCATTTATTTGCTTATCAGTACTCATATCCAAAACTATCACTAGATTTGGAGGGAGAAGATATACAAATTGAAGGTGTTATTGAGGAAGTCTCTAGACAGCAACAAAGTTATAGCAGATTTATATTACGCTTGTTTGAAACTTCAATAAATGAATGGGATCAGCGCTTACCTGAAAAAATACAGTTAAGCTGGTACCAGCCAGCACAAGTCATTCATGTCCATCAATCGTGTGTGTTTACTGTCAGATTGAAACAGCCCTGGGGGTTTTCTAGCCCTGGCAGTAGAGACTATGAAAAATTTCTATTTTTGCAAGGTATTGGTGCACATGGATATGTGCGCGATGGTGAATGTGTTGTTCAACCTAAAACTCATTTATCTATATTTAGTTGGCGTGAAAACTGGGTAAAGGAATTTCTGCAGGCAAGCGATAGTTATCACTATGCAAATTTGATGCAGGCATTGACGTTTGGTTACCGAGAAAATATTGATTCGGCAGACTGGGAAGTATTGCGTAAAACAGGAACGGCGCATCTATTAGCCATTTCTGGCTTGCACTTGAGCGCAGTAGCCTTAGTTGTTTTTGTGCTAGTACAAAGAACATGTCGTTTGAGTGCAACCTTGTGTAGTGCAATGCCAGCTCAAAGTGTTGCGGCATTGGCGGCCATGTTAGCAACTTTATTTTATGCTTACCTGGCAGGCTTTTCGTTACCCACACAGCGCGCTTTAATTATGGTGTTTGCAGGGTTGAGTGCGATACTTTTGCGCAGACCTGTATTTAATCTTTCGGTGTTTTCTTGTGCGTTGTTTCTGGTATTGCTTGTAAATCCACTTGCCGTCTTAACAGCGGGCTTCTGGATGTCTTTTCTTGCTGTGTTGTTTATTTATGTTGCGATGAAAAGTTGTCAGTCATTGCCAAAATATGCACGAATTATATTTGTTCAAGTGTATTTAGGTGTGGCTTTATTCCCTATCAGCTTACTATTTTTTTCCGAAGCTTCAGTCATTGCACCACTTGTGAATCTTATTGCAATACCTTTTGTAAGTTTTATTGTGTTGCCGCTTTTATTACTTGCTCAGTGTGGTTTTCTGCTTGGTATCTCAGCTATTACATGGTTATTTGATGTATTAGATATTCTTTTTAAGTGGTTATGGTGGGTGTTGGAACTGAGTGCGAGTCTTAAATTTTCTGCATGGCAATTTATGCCGACATTATGGGGAGTTATCTGTTTTGAAATTGGCTTGTTTATACTGGTACAAGCTAAAGGATTGCCAATTAAGCATTTGGCATGGTTGTTTATTGCAGCACTATTCTTATTAAAATCACCATCATTAAAACCCAAGCAAATGCGTTTAACTGTGCTGGACGTTGGTCAAGGTTTAGCGGTGGTGATTGAAACTGCCAATCACACCATGCTTTACGATGCTGGTATGCTTTCTTTATCGGGCTTCAACACTGGAAATGTTGTGGTTAAACCTTATCTTGACTGGCGTGGTATTAATGCAGTTGACCTGGCTATGGTAAGTCATAACGATAATGACCATGCAGGTGGCATGCATTGGTTATTGGAAAACTTTACCATCAAAAAACTCATAGTAAGTAACCAACCGGCT
>JANQKJ010000127.1 GCA_028281205.1 Gammaproteobacteria bacterium | reverse complement strand
AAATTAAAGAATTAATCGAAGACAGTGTCCAAAAGGTGACTGATGGAAGCCACCTGGTCAATCAGTCAGGAGAAACGCTTGAACAAATCATGGATAGTGTACGTCAAGTGGCTGAGATTGTGGGTGATATTTCATCTGCGTCACAAGAGCAAGCGTTAGGTATTGAGCAAGTTAATAAAGCCATTATAGAGATGGACTCATCTACTCAACAAAATACTGCAATGGTTGAGGAAGCTGCAGCTGCAGCAGAGTCTATGTCTGAGCAGAGTAATGAATTAAATAGCTTGGTGAGCTTTTTCCAAACAAGCGACCAACTTAATGTTTCAGGCGGGGAGATTCCAGGCGGAGTAGAAAGACGCGCTAATGATCGTCCTTGGTCTGCACAGGAATCGGCACAGGATTTTTCACAGGCTGTGGGCAGCGACCTGGATAGTAACGGCTGGGAAGAATTTTAATTCTAGTAATTGCTATATATGCAGTTGTGGTTAGTTTATAAAAAGTAATCGTGACGTTCTTCTGAAGGTGTCAACTGTTCAAGCTTTTCTGGGTTCCTAATCAAGTCTTCAATTAGCCAATTGGCATGATTATATAAACAAGTGACATTGCGACACTCAAAATTTGCATCGAATGCTTCTATTAGCCTTAGTGTATTTTTCTGCGTTTCTTTAAAACTATCTTCATTCTGGTACTCGTGTTTACCACCAAGCAATGCTTGTGGCACATGACGATACACAGGACAGTTAAACACTCCGAGTGGGCTTAACACTTGGCGAAAATACTGCATGTGGCAAGTACTCGGTTGGTCAACAAAATCTTTATAGCTACCGTTCTCTAAGACACGCAGGTTAGTACTTTCAATCACTGAGAACTGCTCATTTTGTAGTTCTTTGGTCGTATTTATGGAACTACGAATTTTCTTGAGAATGTTGTCAATAGATTGTTCTTCCTGGGTGAGATTTACAACTTCAGCGTTATTTTCTTCAGCACGAGTAAGAAATGGCTTATATGAAATATAATCAAACTGGTAGTGCTTGGCGCGCTCAGCGGCTTGAACAATCTCATCCGTATTGTCGATGATTTCTGTGTCGTTAGCTTCGCAGTCTTTCCATACCACAATAAAACTATAGCCGATCTGAAAATCAGCATTGATTTTTTTAATCTCAGGGATATGTGAACAAATCCAATCTAGTGTGACTTTTTTGCTAACAGGTTTGTGCATTGCGCGGAAGGTGTCATTGTCACCTGAGTCCAGAGATAAACGTACCCAATCACCTTTGGTGAGGACGTCAGCAACTTCAGCAATGCGGTCCATGCGGCTGCCATTAGTGACCACGCCGATTTTTATATCGCGTGCTTTTAAGTGCTTCACTATGTCTACAAAGCCTGGGTAGACAGTGGGCTCTCCACCACCAATGATGATAACTGAGCGTAAACCTCTATCAATTAGAGTGGTGAGTGAGTTTTTTAACTGCTCATGATCATAACGAATGCCTGTATTTAGAATGTCCATGTCAACGCAATGATCACAGCGATAATTGCATGCAGTCGTGACATCCAGATTAATAGATAAGGGAGCATGATTAGGCGCTTGCTCAAGAATTTCATCAATTGATTGTCCCTGAGAGTAAGCATCACGCCATTTCACTTGCCACTGTACATATTCTTTAAGAGTATTAATGATAGATGGTTGACGCAATTTGGCAGAGAAGTCATGAATAGGTGAAAGCTCTACTTGCTTTTCTTTATGTGCGTCCTGATGATTTTTTGCATGCAGGGGCGTATCAACAATTTTAAGTGTTGATTTAATATTATTTTGCCCGCGAAAATCGATTAGAGGTGAAACTTCCATTAGTATTTCACCATCTGCGGAATGAATCTTTTCCATGTCTAACTCTTAATAAAATGTTTAATCAATTGGTATAAATGCACAGCGCCTTGACGTAAGGTTGACTCGTCAGTTTCAAGTTGCGCATCAAGCGCAGCTAAAAAATCCATAATTGGGGCATCAAGCGGATCTAGTATAGACACTGTTTGCAAGTCGGATTGTAACTGAATTTGGTATTCAGGTAATGCAACCATGCGTTTCACGCCAAAACCATTGATTTGATAGCTTGCAGGCTTAGGAGTTTCATTGGATTGGACAAAACCTAAGGTAGTTTTTATACACCCATCAAAGTGTAAGTAATCGAAATCTATTGCTACAGAACTTTTTTCTTGCCTGGTGCGAAGATTATCAATATTGCCGCGTCCGGCTAGCTGGTAGAGCATACTTAGGCCATGGGATGCGGCATCTACCAACATGCTGATCCCTTCACTTTGTGGGCTCAGATGCATGGCAAATTGGGTAATTTTGTTATTAATAAGTGCGCTGGGATGTAAGCGAATAAAGTCTTTCAATGTGTAAGGCCATTGAGTATTTATGTGGATATAGCATCGATTACTACGTGCTAGCCCAATAATGTGTTCAATCTTGTCTAGGTAATCTGCTTCGGTCAAATTAATAATGTCACCAGCTGGCCACCACAATGGCTTCTCGCAAAATACATGGCAACCGTGGTTAAGCGCTTGTTCTAAATAGCTTAAGTGGGTACTTGGTGGTGAAGAAATAACAATTACGTCTAGAGTCTGTTCAGAGGCCAAGTGTTCAAAATCGCCATACGCTTGCGTAGCTATATTGTAATTGGCAGCAAGATCACTACAGGCTTGTTTGCTTGAGTTTGCGCTAGTGCCTACCACACCCGCGATATTGTGGCCTAAACGGGCAAAGCTCCTGGCAATGAATGGGCCTGTACCTTGATGCCGTCTTGCAGCACCAATAATTCCAACGTTATATGGCATTAGGAATAAATATCGTAGATGGGTAATAATTGTATATACTTGCGCGCCATTTCTAGCGCATATGATGCAATTCTACCATGCCCAAATTAGCACTGCCGAATGAGTTAACTATTATTAAGCCGTTAGGTGAGGGACGTCGTTCTTGTGTTTATCTTGCAGACATGCAAGGCGAACAGGTTGTCGTAAAAGTATATAAGCAAGAATACATCAACAAATATCACTCGCAGTACAACGTTAATATTGGTGAATTTGAATTTTCACGCAATAGTACTGCCTACCAAACTGATGGCTTAAGACACTATGTGGCTAAACCCTATCAGCTTTTGCAACCGGATCAGGGCTATGAACTCGCCTTTATCCAGGAATATATTGATGGTATCTGGCTTGAAGATCTCATGCAGCAATGTCATGGCTTGCCGGATGAAGTATTACAGGCCGGCTATAGAATCGTTGAGCTGGCCGCCCAGGTTGGTCTGTATGATTTGGATATACCTCCTGGTAATATTCGATTAATTAAAGCTGAGGATGGCAGCTACGTGCCAAAATTATATGACTTCAATTTAATGCCGCAGCACATATGCCCACCTAATCCTTTTATGGCATTGGGGTTTAAATTAGGTCTGAGGAGTAAGAACCATCGCGATTATCGTAGTCTTAAACATTGGGCATACCTTGGGCAACAAGCGAGTAAAAACTAATTATGCAAAATCTCTATCCGAACGATCTTCCTAAATGGCTGTGGTTATGGTTACCAATATTGGTAGCGTTATTCCCTTACGTTATGCGCATTATAAACACCGAGTCAGATCAATATGTTTATGGTGAACTTGGGATTATTGAGAATTACACTTTCGTTGTATTGTTGCTTGCAATTATTGTAGGTCTTAAATCGGTTTTATTAGTAAAAACATTCGAATTTCCTTTTTTTAAAGTATGGCTAACCTTGCTGGTTGTGGGTTGTATTTACTACGCAGGTGAGGAAATTAGCTGGGGACAGCATTGGTTTGGCTGGGCCACGCCCGAAAGTTGGATGGATGTGAATGACCAAGGGGAAACCAATCTCCACAATACCAGCGCGTTGCTGGATCAAGTGCCACGTATGCTGTTAACTATAGCTGCAATTGTTGGAGGTGTTTTGGTTCCAAGTTATTTTCTGCTAACTAAAAAACAACTGGCAGCAAATGAGTTTATTGCCTGGTTATGGCCCACGTATGTCAATATACCCACTTGTTTGCTTGCTGTGTTAGTGAGTGTGCATGAAAAAGTGTATAAGTTATTTGGCACGACTGTGCCGCATGTGCTTGATATACGCGCGGGTGAAACTAAGGAGTGCCTGTTAGCAATGTTTCTGTTTATGTATATCGCTTCATTTTATAAGCGCTTAAAACAAGTCAGCTAATTCTACTAATACTCTTGGTATAGTTTTTCTTCTACTAGAGTTGATCCTGAGCGTAAATTAATTTGTTTCTTTAGCTCTGCGCGTAAATCATTTTGTTTGTAAACAGAGCGAGCTAATTGAATAAATTCATCGTCAAAAGCATTAGCAGCTTCTTTAGCGCGAATGTCATCTTCAATAGCCCATAATTTTTCGTTGACTTGTGTGAGTTGATTGAATAGATCGCTGATATCTAGGTCAGGAGATTTTTCTTGTTGCCAAGTGCGTTCAAGCTCATTGAGCTCACGTTCAATATTGGCAAGCTTTTGGCTGTCGCTGGCTTTTTTATGTTTAATTTTAAGAATGGTGATTTTGTCGATTAGTTCACCAACCGAGATAGGAGCGAGTAGTTGCAATGTAAGTACCTATTGTTTAAATAACTGGTCAAGCTTCATTATAACGTCTTCAGCTTCAATTAACTGCATAACGCCGGGTTGTTCTATTTTTGTACCCCAACGGATTTCGTCCACACTTTTGTGTAAGTGCTTGGACGCTGCCTCAGCATATTTGTCGACACACCAGTTTTGACTCAAATATGGGCCGCTTCTCAGACTGTTGCTGGCTGCATGTAAGGCAATCACAGGGGTATTAACGCAAGTTGCGATGTGTGCAGGGCCAGAATCTGGGGTTAATAATACGTTGCAGCGCTGTATAACAGCGAGTAATTTTTTTAGAGTGTCTTTGCCAATCAAATTAATTGCCGGCTGATCAAGTAATGCTGAGATTTTTTCTCCGAATTCTTTTTCAAGTGCGCTGAATCCCCCGAGTAGCACTATTTTTGCGTGATGCTGTTTAGCCGCATAGTTAGCCACAGCGGCATAACCTTCAACGTGCCAATTGCGCAGCGTATGACTTGAACAAGGGCTAATAGCAAGCACTGGTTGATTATCCGGAATAACATGTTCAGCAAATTCATGAGCCTCTTCAGGTATAGGCAATGACCAATCTAAATTTTTATGTGCTATACCTAATTGCTCAATGAACTGAAAAAATGAGTCGAGCACATGAACATTAGCCGCTGGTATGGCTTCGTTAATCACCAGGGTATGGCCATCTTTAGCACGTGCTTTGTCGTAACCAATTTTACGTTTCGCACTTATCAGCGCAGTAAGGATATTAGCGCGAAGTGAGACTTGGCATGCTAATAGTGTGTCAAATGAACGCCCATGGATTTGCTTAAGTACCTTGCGATAGGCGCGCAAGCCCAAACTTTTGTCGAATTGTATAAATTCTACGTTAGTTAAATCTCCGACCAGTTTGTATTCGACTTTACCAATAACCCATGTAATACGTGTATGCGGGCGAAATTTTTGAATGCTGTGTATGATAGGTAGCATATGGGTAACATCGCCGATTGCAGAAAGGCGCACAATGCAGATTGATTCAGCTCCAGAATTAGAATTATTTGAACGCATTAGTTAGGCTAAATTTATTAACTATAGATATGCAAATACATGAAGTAAGCCAGCATAATACAAAATTTTGGGTGCTTGATGAGTTTTATGCTGATTTTAAGACAGCATGGTTCGATGAGGTTCAATCCGCTCAAGCACATAATTCTGGTGATTGGCATAGTGGCAGGCAAGCGATAGCGCGCTTAAACCAGGCAGGGATTCCGATGGTATTGCGCCATTATTGGCGTGGGGGTGTGCCGGCCCGCATAACAAAAGATCACTTTATTTTCCTTGCCTATGGTAGCACTCGTTGTTATCAGGAGCTGAGCCTGTTAACCATTATGCAGCAGTTGGATTTGCCTGTGCCTATGCCTATTGCAGCACGTTGTGAGAGGCGCGGACTTTTGTATAAGGCGGATATATTGATGCGTGAAATCCCTAATGCATTGACACTTGCACAAAAACTCGTACAAGCCCCGTTGCATGATCAGATGTGGGAAAGCATCGGCAAATTGATTCGTCGGTTTCATAATAGTGGCATACAACATGTGGATCTGAATGCGAATAATGTTCTGATTGATGATAGTGAGAATATCTTCTTGATTGATTTCGATCGTTGTAAACGCAAACCTTATGCTAAGCATTGGGCGGAAGCGGGCTTACAACGACTTGAAAGATCTTTGCGAAAAGAAAAATCACTCAACCCGCTAATGCATTATGCAGACAAAATGTTTTTAATACTTAGGCAAGCTTATGCTGTATGAGTGTTGAGTAGTCCCTGAACGATTTCAGTATAAGTATTTAATACTTGTTTTTTAGATTCAATATAGCGATAAGCTTGTTCACCCATTTGAATGCGTTTTTCATTATCATCAAACAGGCCAAATGTCAGTTTGACCAGTTGTTCAGCGTTGTCAATTGTTTGAATGCCATTAATCGCCTTTAAATCATTAACAATGTTTTTGAAATCATCATGATGTTGGCCAATTAAAATGCAGCGCTTAAATTGTGCAGGCTCAATTACATTATGTCCACCAATGGGTACCAGCGAACCGCCCATAAACACTATGTGTGCATGCGCGATAAAAGGCATTAGCTCGCCTAAAGTATCAATGACATAAACTGTATTTAGAGAAGCGTTTGTGTTTTTATTTGAGTGAAGATGATAAGCAAGGTTAAATTGTTCTAATGATTGGCAGACTTCACTTGTCCTTTTGGGGTGGCGCGGTGCAATAACTAAGCCTAGTTGATTCTGAGAGTGTTGTTTCCATGCTTTTAAAATTTGTTGTTCCTCACCTTCATGTGTAGACACGCATAATAGATATGCATAATTTAGAGGGTTGTTGAGCATCTCTGCACTGGTTGATTTTAAATGAGCGAATTTCAGGTTGTCTAAAGTAGTAATCGCATCAGTGTTTGCTCCAAGTGCAGTAAAACGTACAGTATTTTCATCGCTACTGCTGACTATTGTGTGGGTATGAGCAAGAATTTTTTTATAATTTTTCAATAAGAAAGTGGGTGCATTGAGTGTTTTTTCACTAATGCGCCCATTCATAATGGCAAGAGTAATTTTGTTTTGTGCTGTAGTGAGTAATAAGCTTGGCCATAACTCGGTTTCAAATATCAAGCATAGTTTAGGTGTAAAACAATTAATTAAACGTTGCGCAAAGCTTGAATAATCGAGTGGTAAAAATGCATAGCAAGTATTGCTAAGATTGGCCTGGGTAAGCGTATCATAGCCGGTAACAGTGTTAGTCGTGATTACTAAAGATTCACCTTGCTTGACGAGTGTTCGCAGTAATGGAAGTGCAGTATTAATTTCACCGACTGATGCGCAGTGACACCATATGGGCTGATTGACTTGCGCAGGCTTCTTAAACAATCCAATACGGTTAAAAATATAAGCTAAGTTTTTATGTTTAGCTGCGATGTATAGTGTATGCGCACAAGCAATAGGAAAAAGTACCCAAGTGATGAGTCGATAATTAAGGCTAGGGGTGGGTACTGATTTGGCCATTCGGCCAAGACTACTCTAACCAGCCATCAATTTGTAGTAAATCGTCAGCGCTTAGCGTTCCAGCGGATCTTTTTAAACGCAGTGTGTCTAACAGGTAATCATAACGTGAGCGGGAATAATCTCGCTGTGCTTCAAACACTGTACGCAATGCAAGTAACACATCGACAGAAGTTCGTGTACCTACTTCAAAGCCAGCTTCAGTCGCTTCGGCTGCAACCTCGGCAGACTCAACCGCTTTGTTAAATGCGTTTACGCGACTCACGCCAGCAACTACATTATGATAGGCATCGCGTGTATCGCGTGTGGTTTCACGGCGTATCTTTTCATTAGCTTGTAAGGCTGCCTGGTATAAATACTGGCTCTCTTTTGTTTGATAATAAGTGCGTCCGCCTTGGAAAATAGGAAAGTTTAACTCCAGGCCAATCCTTGAATCTTCTGTTTTTCTGGAGCCAGTTAATCCACCAGAGTCAGAGTCGTTGTAAGCGGCAACAATGTCTAAGGTGGGCAGATGCTGTGATTGATTACGTTTAATTTCTTGTTGTGCGATCTTAGTATCGTATTCGTTAATCAGTAGCGCTAAGTTCTGATTAAGTGCAGTATTAATCCAGTCTGCTACGCTATCAGGATCTGGACGCAGCAATTGCATATTAGTTGATAATGTTTTAAGGCTAGCGAGGTTCTCGAGACGCTCGCCAGTCACTACAGCAAGTGCATCTGCAGCTAACTCAAGTGCAATCTGTGCATCGATTTCTCTTGCCACAGAACGGTCGAAGGAAGATTGTGCTTCTTTAACATCAGTAATTGGTATTAATCCGACTTCAAAGCGATTCTCAGCTTGTTCGCGTTGACGATTAATTGCGTCTTTTTCAGCTGTTGCAAATCTTAAGTCATCTTGTGCGGCTAGCACATTAAAATATAACTCGGTAACCCGAAGTATTAACTCTTGTTTGGAGTTATCAAGTTCTACTTGAGCTTTAGCAACAGTGTTCTTCGCTTGTCTCAGTTGAACGTAGAATTCGTGATTGTATAAAGATTGGGTCAGGCGGAGACTATAGCCGTGTGAGTTGAAATTTACATCGGCACCTGCAACCCCAAAAGTTTGTCCTTCAGTTTCAAGTTCATTATCCGACGTTTCTGCTGACAGATTAATTTGTGGTAGCAGGGCGGCTCGCGCTATAGGCCTAGCTTGTATGGAAGCATTATAGTTGGCTTCTGCCTGGCGAATATCAGTGTCTTGAGATTTGGCAATAGTGTAGATATCTATCAGGCCATTGGCTTGAATATGACTAGCACTTAAGCATAAAAACAGTGTGGAAAAGGCGACAAATCGAGTAACCATATGCTTCTTTATTAGAGTAAAAATCTCTGATATGTAACTATCGGCATCAAGAGAAAATGTTTTTAGGAAGCAGTAAGTTAATAAGTCTCCATAGAAAGGTCAACGTATTTAGCCCAGGCATCAATACCGCCTGTGAGGTTAATAACATTGCTAAATTCATTGCTTGCAAGATACGACGCTACAGAGCGGCTGCGGATACCATGGTGGCAGATGACAATGGTTTCGCGATCAGGATCCAGCTCATTCAAAGCGCTAGGGATCTGACGCATTGGCACTAGTACAGATTTATCCAGACTACATTTCTGATATTCCCAAGGCTCGCGCACGTCCAGCAGCAAAGGGTCATTAGTAGTTGTTTTTAGATAAGATTCTAGCTCGGTGGCAGAAATTTCTTTAAAGCTCAAAATGAAAATTCCTGTTTTTTGGTTGTGGACAGCAGTGGTGCTAGGTCGGTTTCAAATAGACTTTCTTCCCGGTAACTGTCTTTGGTAACACAGGTGAAGAGTTTTGCGGTCATCACCGGGCGGTCGCCAAGCACACAAAACATGCGTCCATTAAGGCAAAGGTGCTTGGTAAATATTTCCGCGCCCTGTGGCATAGAGCCAGTAATAGCAATGACATCATATTGTCTGAGTGAGCCAAGCTGATTAAATACATCGCCAACAATGTAATTCACGTTATTCAGCCCCTGTGCGGCCAATCTTTGCTGTGCTTTAGCTGATAAGTCTTCGTAATACTCATAGCTTGTTACATGATGGCCTAACTTCGCCAAACATGCTGTGATAAATCCGCTTCCTGTACCTATCTCCAGAATTTTTGCATTAGCAGTAACATTTAACGCCTGCAACATGCGCGCTTCAACTTTAGGTGACATCATGGCTTGGGAGTGACCAATTGGTAATTCCAGATCAGCAAATGCCAAAGCTACTTGTTCTGCGTCCACAAAAGCCTCTCGCGGTACTGACTGAAAAATATCTAGTACATTCGTATCCAGCACATCCCAAGGGCGGATTTGCTGTTCGATCATATTAAATCTTGCCTGCTCTATATCCATAGCAATTGTCATGTGAATGTAAGTTAGCTGACTAAATAGCCAATACTCTACGGCGCTTACAATAATAATAGCAAGTGATTTGCTAACTAATCTCTTTTTGTGGGTATTATCTGACTATATTGCATGTTCATGATTAAGTATTGCAATGTCTTAAATACAGGTTATATTCGATTAAATTAATAGCTAACCTTCCAACCTTTGGTGTTTCATGAGTGCAACTGAAAAAATAGATCTAATCTCGCAAACAAAGAAACTTGGCGAAGCAGTGACACGCCCATTCCCACGCTCAAAGAAAATTTTTGTTCAAGGTTCGAATGAGTCTATTCAAGTAGGGATGCGAGAAGTTAGCTGTGACGATACCAGTAGCAGCATTGGTGCAGAGCAAAATCCAGAAATACCAATTTATGATACGTCAGGCCCGCTGACAGACCCTGATGTTGATGTTGATTTGGCAAATGGTATTCCGCGTATTCGTGATGAATGGATCCAAGCGCGCCAAGACACAACTGAATTGCAACAATTGTCATCTGAATTTGGACGTCAAAGATTACATGACCCGAAAACTGATCACATTCGCTTTCAGGTTAAACACGCACCAAGAAAAGCGCTGGCAGGTAAAAATGTCACACAAATGCATTATGCCAAGCAAGGCATTATTACACCTGAGATGGAATACATCGCCATTCGTGAATCACTAAAACTGCAACAGCTACGTAGTGATCCGCGTTATAAAAAGTTACTTAAGCAACATGCTGGAGAATCATTTGGCGCTAGTTTGCCGCAAGATATCACACCGGAATTTGTACGCGATGAAGTAGCAAGAGGACGAGCGATTATCCCTAATAATATTAATCATCCAGAGTCTGAACCGATGATTATCGGGCGTAACTTCCTTGTAAAAGTGAATACCAATATAGGTAATTCCGCGGTCACTTCTTCAGTAGTTGAAGAAGTTGAAAAAATGGCTTGGTCAGTGCGTTGGGGTGGTGACACGATAATGGACTTGAGCACGGGTAAGCATATTCATGAAACCCGCGAATGGATTTTGCGTAATAGCCCGGTACCAGTAGGAACGGTGCCTATTTATCAAGCCTTAGAAAAAGTGCATGGTAAAGCTGAAGATCTAACCTGGGAACTATTTAAAGACACATTAATTGAGCAAGCTGAGCAAGGTGTAGATTACTTTACTATTCATGCAGGCGTGCGTTTGGCTTATGTGCCACTTACAGCAGAACGTTTAACAGGTATTGTGTCGCGTGGTGGTTCTATAATGGCGAAGTGGTGTTTAGCGCATCACGAAGAAAATTTCTTATATACCCATTTTGAAGATATATGCGAAATCATGAAAGCTTATGACGTTGCATTTTCTTTGGGGGATGGTTTGCGTCCGGGTTGTATTGCTGATGCAAACGATGCAGCGCAGTTTGCAGAACTCGAGACCTTGGGTGAGTTAACAAAAATTGCTTGGCAACATGATGTTCAGGTAATGATTGAAGGTCCGGGACATGTGCCTATGCAGATGATCAAACAGAATATGGACAAAGAACTGGCTGATTGTTTTGAGGCACCATTTTATACGCTTGGGCCATTAACAACTGATATTGCTCCTGCTTATGTCCATATCACTTCCGCAATCGGAGCGGCGCAGATTGGATGGTATGGCACGGCAATGCTTTGCTATGTAACGCCAAAAGAACATTTAGGCTTGCCAGATAGGGAAGATGTAAGAGATGGCATTATTAGTTATAAAATTGCTGCCCACGCAGCTGATTTAGCCAAAGGTCATCCTGGAGCACAGTTACGTGATAATGCATTATCTAAAGCACGCTTTGAATTTCGCTGGGAGGATCAATTTAATTTAAGTCTTGATCCAGAACGTGCACGTGAATTTCATGATAAAACTTTACCTAAAGACTCTGCTAAAGTCGCACATTTTTGTTCTATGTGTGGCCCGCAATTTTGTTCAATGAAAATTACTCAAGATGTACGTGAGTACGCAAAGACTAAAGGTATTGGTGACATTAAAGTTGCTATCGAATCTGGCATGAAAGAAAAGTCTGCGCAATTCAAACAAGAAGGTGCTTCAATTTACAAAGCAGTCTAGCAATGCCGTAAAAGTAGTGTTTGGCTACATTCCTTTTAGTAAGTCGATGAAGTGCCAATCAGGCCAGAGTATATACTTGTTTGCTTAGGTGCTATGTTTTTTAAACATGTATGCGCCTGCCAAATGGAACAGTCCGTCTCACAGTCGGATTGAATAATAAGAATAAAGCATTAGCATGTGAAGCTGATGTTTCTAGATGCTGAATCCAGCTTTTGGTTATGGTTTTTATCTAGATACCTGCTATCAATATACATGTGATGTAGTTCACATATCTAATTCAAACCGTCTGTACCTCTCATAAACTTTATTAAGTATTCATTTCTGTCGCCGATACAGTTAATGGGCACATATGCCTGAAAAAACTGTAATGTCGAGGAGCGGCAAATGGCTGAAGATAAAGGGAAAATTTTGGATTCAATCAATCAGGTTGATGAAGAGGTATCTCTAGAAAAAGCAAAAGCGCAAGAATCACTCAATGATCCAAATGTGCGTGAAGAATACTTCAAGCAAAATATTATGATGGATGTAGAAGAGTTTCCGGAAAGTGTGGAAACTGCTGAAGAGATCCTGCAAGAGAAAGAACTTGAGGAAGTCGCTCTACAAGATGGACAAACTGAGACAGAGAACCCACAGAATATTATTATTGGTAATGACGAAAGTTATGAAAAGCATTCCTTTGATGAAAAGAGTGAGGCAGTAGAGCAACAATCTTCTGCGATTCAAAATCCTGAAAATCCATCAGATAACAATGCTGCAGTTGGCGAACAAGTTCAGGGAAATGTACCAGCTGATAATGTTAATAATGGTACGCGAGGTGTATCTGCTTTTGATCAAATTAGTGTTGACCAAGAAATAGAAGAAGCAGTTTTGTTCTCTGATGACTCAAATTCGGATGAGAATTCTCCACAGACTGATACTGAAGACGAGGATGATGGTGGAGAGAGTGTTAATACAGCACCAGATGCTTCAGATTCTAGTGCAACCGCGAGCGAAGATAATGTACTCATAGGACAGCTTATTGCTACCGATGCAGATGATGGTGACGTATTAAGTTTTAGCTTGATCAGTAATCCTTCTCAGGGTTCCGTCACAGTAGATCCGGACGGTGCATATAGTTTTGTCCCTGGCGATGAATTTCAAGACTTGGCTGAGGGTGAGTCGCGCACAGTAACATTTAATTATCGTGTTACAGATAAGGCAGGTGCTTCAGATACTGCTGAAATGTCAATCGTTGTGACTGGCAATAATGATGGGCCAGTTGCAATTGCATTAATAGATAATAATGTTGATGAGAATTCTACAGGTGAAGTGGTAGGTAGTTTATCTACTGATGATATAGATGTTAATGACAGTCATACGTACACTGTAGACGATTCTCGTTTTGAAGTCGTTAACAATGGTGGCGGTAGTGTGCAACTGAAGCTCAAAGATGGGGTGAGTTTAGATCATGAATCTTCAGACACAGTCAACGTTATTATCACTTCAATCGATGAAAACGGGTTGTCAACGTTGCAAGAAATTGAAATTAATGTTGTAGATATTAATGAAGCTCCAACAAATATTAATCTAGATGCGCTTAATATAGTAATTCCTACGCAAGAGATTTTATTAGGTGATACTGGTAATGGTGTTGTAGGTCAAGATGGAGCAACCGGTGCTGGTTACATTATGTATTCTGAAGAGAGTGTGCATACTCGTTTTGGCAATGTGCATTCACAAAGTGCTGACAATTTTGTTTCAGTAAAACATTTAGACGGTAAATGGTATTACGACACAAACACTACATATGTAGAGTTTACCCCTGATACAAGTGATCGTTTGGTTGCTGAAGTAGATTTTGGGGTCGACACAGTAAGATTGTTATCAGGTATTAATGACCCAACGTATCAAATTGAAGGCATCAATGCAGGCTATCAAAGTGGTGAATTGCAAATTACACCTAATATTTGGAATGGAAACACTAATTATGGCGAATTCAGAATTAGTGGGGACTCATTCTTAGTAGTATCGGGTGATGAAATTGCATCGGTAGATGAGAATTCAGCAGGTGCAATTGTAGGTGATTTGTCTACTAATGATGTAGATGTCAATGATACCCATACATACACTGTAAATGATTCGCGATTTGAAGTTGTAGATGATGGCAATGGCCAAATGGTGCTTAAACTTAAAGATGATGTAAGTTTAGATCATGAAACTGAAACATTAATTGATGTGACTGTCACAGCGACTGATTCGGGAGGTCTGTCGACAACACAAGATTATTCAATGAATGTGGCTAATGTTAACGACATGCCAGTTATTGAAATGTTAAATGGAAATGTTGTTTCTGAGAATGCTGGTAATTATGTTGAAGGAATCTCAATTGGATCATTTGGCAATGGCATAGTAGGTCAGGATGGAGCAACCGGCGCTGGTTACATTATGTATTCTGAAGAGAGTGTGCATACCCGCTTTGGCAATGTGCATTCGCAAAGCGCCGATAATTTTGTTGCTGTTAAGTACATTGATGGTAAGTGGTATTACGATACAAACTCTAGCTATGTTGAGTTTACGCCAGATGTAAGTGACCGTTTAGTAGCAAACGTTGATTTTGGAGCAGACACCGTGACATTGCTATCTGGAATTAATGATCCAACCTATCAAATCGAAGGGATCAATGCCGGTTATCAAAACGGAGATTTACAAATTACACCTAATGTTTGGGGTGTGCCACAACATGCACCTGGGGAATTCGGAATAACTGGTTCGCAAATATTTGTCTCATCAGCATCTGTCGTAGGTACTGTTTCCGCCTCGGATGTAGATGGCGACTCGCTTACATATAGCTTGATAGATAATGCTGATGGTAGATTTGGCATAAATTCAGAAACTGGCCAAGTATATGTGGCTGATGGTTCTAAATTAGACTTTGAATCTAACCGCCAACACCAAATCACAGTTGAAGTTGCTGATGGAAATGGTGGTGTTGATACTGAGAGTTACATCATTAATGTGAGTGATGCGAAGGAATTCGATATCAGTGCGGTCATAGATAACGACACTGACACCAATTCAATAAATGAAAACGCTAGCTTTGGAGATACGGTTGGTGTGACAGTCTTTGCATCAGATGTGGATGACAGTGACAGTGTGACTTACTCGTTAACATCGAACCCGAACGATGCCTTTGCAATTGACGAGAATACCGGTGAAGTGACTGTGGCGGATCCGAATGGTTTGGATTTTGAGACAGCGCAAATCATGCAGATTGAAGTGACAGCGACATCTACAGATGGTAGCACATCGAGTGGAAAATTTGATATCTCAGTCACTGATGTCAATGAAGCCCCTACTGATATTAGAGTTACCAATGCAAATAGTAATCTCATTGTTGATGGCGATGGATCGGGATTAGTTAATCCAGGAACATGGACGCATGCGCAAGCATTGGGAGGTTGGACAGCATCATCTGGAGAGGTGGAAGCTGGATCTGAAAATATATATATAAGTGGTGGCGACTCTAACAATATTGTTTTTGAAATGGATTATGCTGGAGCACAAGACACTATCTATCAAGATATTGCGACGGCTGATGGGCAGACTTATGCGCTAAGTCTAGATGTGGCTGCCAGGAAAGGAACGCCTTTAGAAACTAATACTATTGAAGTTTACTTTGATGGCAAGCTTGTCGATACAATCGACCCTACTTCTTATAACTTAGAAACCTATACATTTGAAGTTGCAGGTACAGGTGACGTAGCTAGGCTAGAATTTCGTGAGCCAGCAAAAGATAGTAATAACCTGGGCGGTATTTTAGATAATATATCGTTGAGTTCTATTGAGCTTTCAGAGGCGACTATTACGCAAGGTTCTGCATCTGAAATTTCAGTCGACGAAAATAGCTCTGATGGATCAATAGTCGCTATTTTGGGTGCAAATGATGTTGACGTTTCTGATACGTTTACTTATGAAATTACCAGTGACCCTTCAGGAAATTTTGAAGTTATAGGTAACGAAATTCGAGTTAAGCCTGGTACAGATATTGATTTTGAAAGTTTTACATCACATGATATTACTGTGCAAGTTACAGATTCAGGTGGTTTGATATATTCAGAAGTTATAACAATAAATGTTAATGATCAAAATGAATTTGATGTATCTATTGTTACTGATAGCGATAATGCGACAAATAATGAAGTTAGCGAGTCAGCCGTTGTTGGTGATACAGTCGGAATTACTGCATTAGCACAAGATCAAGATGCTGGGGATTCGGTTACTTATAGTTTGAGCAGCAATCCAAACAATGCGTTTGCGATTGATGTGGATACCGGTGAAGTGACTGTGGCGGATCCAAATGGGTTGGACTTTGAATCTGCGCAAAACATGCAAATCGAAGTCACAGCAACATCCACGGATGGTTCTACATCAGCACAAACCTTTAGCATTGCTATCACTGACGATAATAGTGAATTCACCATCAACGCAGTTACCGATAGTGATACTGCTCTTAATAGTGTTAATGAAAATGCAGCTAACGGTACAACAGTAGGAATTACTGCTTTAGCATCAGATCAAGATGCTACCGATAACGTAACTTACACGCTAAGTGATGATGCAGGAGGTCGGTTTGCCATTGATGCTAAAAGTGGTGAAGTTAGTGTGGCTGATGGCAGTTTGTTAGACTATGAAGCAGCTAATAGCCATAACGTTACTGTGCTTGCAACCTCAGATGATGGCTCAACATCCAGCGAAACTTTCACTATTAATGTGGCTGATGTTAATGAAAATTCTGCGCCAATAGACATTAAATTCACTGGCAATGATAGCTTAGATATCTCCAGTAATGGTTCTATTGGAACGGCTGTTGTAACAGGACATATTCGAAATAGCGGTTCAAACACCTCAGTGGATCATTGGTCGATTACTCACAATGGAGGTGAGTTAACTATTGATGTACTTGCAAATGGCTACAACAGTGGAAGTTTGGATTCTTATGTAAGAGTTTTTCGCGATAATGGTAATGGTTCCTATACTCAAGTTGCTCTTAATGATGATGGTTCAGCAGGTGCTGATGGAAGTTCAGGTTCTGTTGACTCATACATAAATCAATCTAATCTTTCTGCGGGAGATTATATCGTAGCTATTAGTGGTTATCATTTAAATGCTTCGGAGGCGAAAGCAACAAGTGATTATCCTAACCGTAGCAGTAGTACTGGACCATACCAGATGACTATTACAGGAGATACGATTGTAAACGGTATTGCGACTAACCCGTCGGGTGGTGGTGATTGGGGGAATCCACAAAACGATGCTGTGATCGTTGATAGCGGTGATGTTTTAGAAACTATTGCTGCTGGTAGTGTGGTGGCGAGTGTTGCGTCTGTTGTTGATGCTGATGGTGGTGATGTGCATACATTTACATTAACAGATGATGCCGGTGGTAAATTCCAAATTGATCCTGCTAGTGGTGAGATCTCATTGGCTGCAGAACATGACGCAAGTAATGTATATAGTAACTCGGTCGTTGTTGAGGTAACCGATTCTTCAGGTGAAACGTATACTGAAACAGTTGGTATCCACTTGGGTACCAATAGCAACACTGGTGTATCAGGAACAATTAATTCATCCAATTATTCTCAAACAGGCAATGGTTATACTGTCACGGCTAAGAATGTCGTTGGCGGTGCGCATACTAGCGCAAGTGTTGATAATGTCTCTGTTAGTAGTAGTGCATTAGGTGCAGATGGAACCGTATCTGATACTGATAGTGGCCGCAGTAATCAAATTGCATATGACAAAGCATCTGGACTTTCTGAAGAATTCATTGTCGATTTTGATAATGACTTATCATCCGCTGATGTGTCTTTTATGAATTTATTTACTAGCTCTTATGGAGAGGTAGGACATTGGGCCGCGTATCATGATGGAGCATTGGTTGCAGAGGGTGATTTTACTGAAACTTCGAGTGGCTCAGGTACTTTAAATATTGATCCCGGCGAAGCGTTTAATCAAATTGTGATGTCTGCTAACTTGCAAACGGATAGATCTGATGGGTCTGACTATCAAATTTCAGGTATTAGCTACACTGAGATGCCAGTAGATGACGAAATTACTGGAACAAGTAATGACGATCTCATTTATGGCTTGGGTGGTGATGATGTGTTAGCTGGTGGTGACGGTAATGATATCTTTATCTTTGACCAAGGTGACGGCAATGACTCGATAAATGGTGGAGCTGGTGATGGTTGGGTAGATTCAATTGACTTAAGTGGTTACGTAAAAGATGCGGCGGATCCATCAAACCCATGGCAAATAGAAGTTGACGATAATGTAGTTGATTATGATATCAATGCAGGATTACTGGAATTGGGTGATGATGTTTCAGGTGTGATTAAGTTTGATGATGGTAGTCAATTAACGTTTGAGAATATAGAGAATATTGAGTGGTAAACAATAAGCTATAACACAAATAAATATTGAGCATGTAAATAATGGCTGGTAAATGTAAGTTGCTACAAGAAAATTATGACTTTAATGACGAAGAAGAAATTATTGCCCATGAAGAGCTCATAAAAGAGCTGGCCCAAGAGTCAGAGGAAATCTGGATGGATGCTATCGATGAAGAATATATGGAAATCCAGCATGTGAATTGTTCAAATTCATGGGTTGTTGAAGATAATCAAGATGCACTCGCAGAATATATGGATGATGTCTCAAATGCGATTGTTGCAAGTGATATTGATGATTTTGATTGGTAGCAAAAAATTGAACGTATAAAAAAGCCGACAGGTGGCATAAAGTTATTACACAATACTGTAAAGCTCTTTCCAAAATCTGCTAGTTAGATTGTATATGACACGCGTCGGAAATTTGTCGGCGTAGCTTCTAAGTTACTAAATATCTTTTGTATTTTGCCGTTAACCCACACAAGCCCGCAATGTGACCTGTATTGCTGGTTGGTGAGTTGTGTGCGTTTAGAAGTTTTGCGTTACTCAGCTAATTCACTATTAAGTTGGTAGTTGCGATAAATGATTGTAAAAGATAATAATAAAATTGATATACCAAATCATTGGCATCGTGCCGATGTATTGCTAGCTTCGTTGGTGTTGAACATTACTTCACTAGCATTGCCGCTTGTTATTTTACAAGTATATGACCGCATACTTCCGAACCAGGCACTTGATACCTTCGCACTTATGGTAAGTGCCTTGATTTTTGCGGCGTTAATTGAAGTATTTCTGCGCATAGCAAGATCCACCATACTTGCTTGGAAAGGTGCGCAATATGAACATGCAACAACCATAGAGTTATTGGATCATGTGTTGCATGCTGACCTTGTTAAATTCGAAAGTAAGTCTATTGGCCGTCACTTAGATAAAATTGATGCAGTAAAACAAATACGTGAGTTTTATTCCGGTCAAACAATCTTGATGTTAGTTGACCTTCCGTTTGTATTAGTATTCCTGAGTTTGATATGGGTGTTTTCTCCTCAGCTTGTATTCGTGCCACTTTCAGTAATGTTGGTATTCGCTATTGTTTCGTATGTAATGGGGAAGAAACTTAAAGAAACATTAAATGAAAAGTCAGATGCCAGTGAAAGAAAACAAAATTTCTTGATTGAAGTATTACAGGGCATGCATATCATCAAGTCAATGGCTCTGGAAGCACCGATGATGAGAAGGCTTGAGCGTTTGCAAGGTAATTCTGCTAATTCAATATATGAATTAAGTAATATCAATAGCGTTATTCAAAGTGTCGGAGCTACTTTTTCACAAGTAGCAATGATGTGTTTTGTTGGTATAGGCAGTATTTATGTTGTTAGTGGAGAGCTCACGGTAGGTGCGCTTGCAGCAGGCACTATGCTATCAGGGCGCATCATGCAGCCAGCATTGAAAGCAATGGGACTGTGGACGCAATTGCAAGGTATTAGTATAGCCAAAGAGAAAATCCGTGAGCTAGAAAATATTCCGTTGGAAGCTGTTAATGATAAACCGGATAAAATACAAATTAAAGGTGATATTGAATTTGAGAATGTTCATTTTAAATATGAGCATGATGAAGAAGATTTAATTAATGGCGTGTCGTTGAAAATAGCGCAGGGTGAATCTGTAGGGATCACGGGCTCTAATGGGTCGGGTAAGAGCACGTTGGTTGAATTATTAATGGGCTTCATGTCGCCTAGAGAAGGCGTAATAAAAATCGATGGCATAGATATTCGCCATCATGATAGATCATCAATGCGTGCACAAATAGGTTACATGCCGCAACATGGAATAATCTTTGACGGCACAATATTAGATAATTTAACTATGTTTAGAGAAGGTGCGGCAGTTGACCGTGCCATAGAAATCGCAAATAAGATTGGTTTAACAGGGGTATTGATGCGCTTGCCTGATGGTTTGGATACTAAAGTCAGCGGTGCAAATTATGATTCTCTTCCAGTAGGTGTTCGTCAGCAAATAATTTTAGTGCGCTCATTAGTAGGGTGCATGATATTTGGTGAGCCAAAAATAATCTTATTTGATGATGCTGATTCTTCGCTGGATGTGAAGCATGATCAAATACTATTGGAATTCCTTAGTGAGCTAGGGGAAAAACACACCATGATCATAGTTTCTCATCGACCGTCAATTCTGCGTTTATGTGACCGCAATTATCTTCTTGAAGATGGTGATTTGATTCAGTTGCCATGGTCGCAGAAAAAATTGCAGACAACTAATGATAATTCAATGCTGGCTTAAAGGAATATAAATGAATCAAACGTCAACATTTAATAATCAGCAAGGACTGCCGATTTCAGAGGATTTGTGTAACGCAATCCGAGAGGGAAGAGTAGAAGATATGGATGCTGTGTCGCCGTATGCGGCATGTATTCTGCCACTTCTTAATGCGCTGGGGTGGAGTGGTTATCAGCGTGAACTAATAGAAGCTATGCCCCATTATGTTGACCATTTAGATCTTGTGGATCTGAGGAATCTGCTTGTTACGCTTGGTTATGAAAGTGACGAAACAAGAACGTCACTTGACAAAGTTAAAGCAGAATTATTCCCTGTATTGTATGTGTCGGATAACAACGCAGTGTGGATAGTTATTGATAGAACCGATGATCATTTTCTTGTATTTGATGGCCATGCCAGAGACGTTGTAGAAAAAGAAATTCAACCATATAAAGGTAAAGTGTGTTTATTTACCGATATGCATCCAACACATGCTTTGCCGTTGAGTAACATAGGTACAGATAATTGGTTTGGGGATACTGTCAAGCATTTCAAGAAGCTAATTAAACACTTGTTAGCCATGACGATGGTGGTAAACATTATTGCCCTGGCTGTGCCGCTATTTATTATGGTGGTTTATGACAATGTTATTGGTGCCCGTTCAACAAATAGTTTGCCTTATCTTGTGGGTGGTTTAAGTATTGCGCTTATTATTGAGTTGGTACTTAGAATGGTGCGTTCGAAAACTATTGGTATGGTCGCGGGACGCCTGGACTATATTATTGGTGTAGAAACGCTAAAAAAACTTTTGTATTTGCCACCGCAATTAACTGAAAGAGCAACTGTATCATCACAATTGACTCGCCTTAAGCAATTTGAATCAGTACGAGATTTGTTTTCTGGTTCTGCTGCCAGTTTATTTCTGGAATTACCTTTTGTTTTGTTTTTTATAGTGGTGCTTGCTTTACTAGCAGGAGAGATCGCTATTGTGCCTGTAGTAATGGTGGTTTTATACGCAGTACTTTCTTTTGTTTGGTATCCAGGATTAAGTCGAGACCTTAGAGAGGCTGCTTCTGCACGTACTACTAGGCAAAGAATGTTAATGGATACTTTCTTAGGTATGCGTGAATTGAAAGCGCTGGGGGCAGAAGGCGCATGGAAAGAAAATTTCCGTGAAATTTCTGGTCAGGCAATGACAGCAACTTACCGCACAACCATGAAACACTCGATCATTAATAGTGTGAGTCAGTCGTTAATGACTCTCGCAGGGATTGCTGTGCTCACAATAGGTACATTAAAGGTCATTAATGGTGAAATCACCATTGGTATATTGATTGCTGTAATGGCTTTATTGTGGCGTGTACTTTCTCCGTTGCAAGGCATTTGTTTATCTATGCTTCAAATTGACCAGGTATCACAAAGTATTAAGCAGCTTAATCAGTTAATGAAATTAAATAGTGAAGCTGAAAATAGTAAAACCGTGTTGCTGATGCCGGAGATTGAAGGGCGGGTTAAGTTTGATCGTGTCAGTTTCCGGTATGGACCCAAATCAGATGCGGCACTGATGAGCGCAAGTATTGATATTCAGGCCAATGAATTTATTTCGATTGTGGGTGAAAATGGCTCTGGTAAATCCACAATCTTAAAACTTATTGCCGGTATGTACCGTGTGCAAAGCGGCGTGTTATCTATTGATGGTACAGATGTACGTCAGTTTAATGCTATTGACTTAAGACGTTTGATTGCTTACGTGCCACAAAAACCATCTTTGTTTAAAGGCACTATTGCACAGAATCTGCGTTTAACTAATCCGATGGCAACCGATAAAGAAATTGCTGATGCAGCACGAGAAGCAAGCGTTCTGGAAGCCATTAAAGAATTGCCAGATGGCTTTAATACCGTTGTTGGCGAAAGTAATTCTGCAAAATTACCCGCTAGTTTAGTTCATGGTATTTGCTTGGCTAGAGCATATATTCGCCAGGCACCAATTTTGTTGTTGGATGAGCCGGCAGAATCATTGGATATGCTCAGTGATAGAAGATTGATTAAACAGTTGAGTGAACGAAAAGGGAAGCAAACTATCATCATGGTAAGTCATAGACCAAGCCATATAACCTTAGCGGATCGTGTTGTTATCTTATCCGAAGGAATAATTAAAGGCATTGGTACTCCTGATGAGGTTATGCAAGCACTTTATGGAGCAAAGTAATATGAGCAATGAAGATGATGCATTAAAAAATGCAACTAGAGCAGAAACGCCACGTGCCCGGGCAAGATATATTGCACAAACTATTCAGTTAGAAGAATCTGATGCGCCGGGTGTGGTACGTGTCGGAATTGCAGCAACTATTGTGTTGGTAGTTGCGTTTGTGATTTGGACTTACATTACCCCAGTTAACGAAGTTGCTATTTCAGAAGGCAAAATTGTCCCACATGGAAATAATCATATAGTGCAACACTTTGAAGGCGGTATTGTTGAAGATATCTTAGTTAAAGAAGGCCAGCTGGTTAGTACAGGTGACATTTTATTGGAGGTCTCACCTATTGCGATTGAGTCAGATTACGATCAACTAAAAAGTCGTAGTTCAGCATTAGTGTTAAAACAAATTCGTTTGCAAGCGTTATTGCTCCAGGAATCACCTGTGTTTGAGCGATATGCAGATGAATATCCGGATCTGGCAGTAATTGAATATGAAACTTATCAAGCGCAGTTGCGTAGCCATCAAGCGCAGTTGAAAACTATGCACACTAAAGTGCAGCAGCGTAAACAAGAGCTAAAAAGAGATTTAGCCAGAGCCAAGGCCCTTAAACAAGAGCTGCAAGTTGTTCAGGAACAGGTAAAAATTAGAACAGGACTGGTTAAAAAAGGTGTTGTATCTAAAAGTGATTTGCTAGATCGTGAGGCTGAATTAGCTGAGATTCGTACAGACTATATCCAAAGCAACGCCAATATAGAGGTGGCAAAAGAGGCGATTAAAGAAGCACAGAGCAATCTTGAGGAAATTGAAAGAAAGTTTGTAGAGCAAATCAAGTTAGACACGGGTGCGGTGACTGCGGAAATTGCAGAACTTAAAGAGCAGTTGGTTAAGTTTGGTGATCGTGTTGATCGTTTACATATCCGTGCGCCTGTATCTGGATATATTAGTAATATAAGTGTGAATACTATTCGCGCGGTAATTGAGCCGAGCCAAGTGCTGATGGAGGTCGTGCCTGTGGATAAGGAATTGATAGTAGAATCAAGAGTATCTACACAGGATATTGGACACGTGCATGTGGGCCAAGAGGCAGTGGTTAAAGTAGGCAGTTATGACCCGCAGCGCTTTGGTGTGATTGAAGGAACAGTAGATCGTATTAGTCCGTCAACATATTTCGATGAAGAAAATCAGCCATATTATAAAGCTCAGATCAGATTGGCTAAAAAATATCTAGGGGTGCAGCCGGGTAAATATAAGATTATTCCCGGTATGACAGTGACTGCGGATATTAGGACGGGTGAAAAAACAGTCTTGGACTATTTGTTGAAGCCAGTTTACCGTGGCTTCCAGAATGCATTCCAAGAAAGATAAGTAGTTAGTGATTATTTAAACAGCTTTTCGTTTGCCCAGATTGAGAAGGCAATAAAAGCAATAATCGGTAATAGCCAAAAAAGTAAAAAGTCAGTCATGCTCATGCGACGCATTGTAGACGAGATGATTGAAAAGTCAAATTATATTTTATCTGCAATAATTGTGAATATTTTTTATACTTCTCTATAAGCTATTGTAAATTCGTATGTTTAAATTAGTAACTATTTTTAGGCACTTTAGGGTAAAGATAATTGCACTTTTTAACTAGATAAAATGCCGTGTTAGCCTAATTTAAACGATAAACTGCCTAAGTAATTTAGCGTAGATTTATAGTTTTATGATGTATTTAAGCTTTTGTCTCGACACCATCAATAATAAAGCCAATCTTTCGGCGCGGTTTTTTCTTTTCAATTTTCTGGACAAAGCATAATAACTGTACACTGGACTGGTGTGATAGCAGCATACATGGGTTGCCGTTGAGTAAACCTTCGATACGGATGCCATGAAAGCTCTCTTGCGCCATACGTTCTACATCAATTTGTAAGCCTCCATTTAGAATGGCCAGTATGGCGGGTTGAACATCATCGTTCAGTTCTTTGCGCCAGTCAGTAACGGTCTGTGAAAGTCGTTGCAGTAATACGCGTGCTGATTGATAGGCATTTTCAGTTGCGTTTTCAACTATTTTTTCAGCAGTTTCATGCGGTTTGGGATAGCGCAGGGAGCTCAGATCTAATGCGCCAGGGTTAGAGGCAATTAACTTTTTAAGAGTATCTTCCACAGGGTTATCTTCCTTTAAATAAAGAGCCGAGTATGCCGCGTACAAGCTGTTGGCCAACTCGGGAGGTTACAATTTTAGTCACACTTCGAATCACAGTGTTAGTTGTAGAGCGACTACTACTACGTCTAGAAGTGGATTTCTTAGCTCTAGGCTTTTTGTATCTTCTTTCTTTTTCAGCTGCTTGTTCAGCTGCTGCGGCTTTTTCGGCTCGGGTAGATAATAATTCAAATGCACTTTTACGGTCGACTCGTTTAGTATATTTGTCTGATATAGGGCTTAGATTAATAACTTCTTTTCTCTCGCTAGCAGTGGCTGGCCCCATGCGCGATTCGGGTGGTCGTATTTTGGTTTTTTCAACTATGGTTGGCGCTCCTTGTTCATCAAGTACAGAGACCAATGCTTTGCCGACACCCAGTTGAGTAATAACTTCTTTTACATCCAGCTTGGGATTGCTGCGGAATGTTTGTGCAGCGGCTTTAACCGCTTTCTGGTCACGCGGAGTAAACGCACGTAGTGCATGTTGAATGCGATTACCTAACTGGCCCAAAATCGATTCAGGAATATCAATTGGGTTTTGAGTTACAAAATAAACCCCGACTCCTTTGGAG
>JANQKJ010000111.1 GCA_028281205.1 Gammaproteobacteria bacterium | reverse complement strand
TTTTTGTATCTCTAGGCTGACACAATATTTGCTGTCTCATTTGCTCAAATTGTTGTTTTAGCTGTAAAGACCCCGCAACACATCGCGCACGCACTAATGCCTGGATTTCCCATATCCAGGCTCGGGTTTGATAATAATCCTGTACAAATGAAAAATGTGGCACCATTGGCCCTGACTCTCCATCAGGCCGCAAGCGAATATCCACATCGTATAGCTTGCCGGAAACAGTTTGCAGAGTAAGCATTTGCGTCAATCGTTGTGCAAACTTATTCGCCTTAACGATATAAGGGACTTTAATATCTGCTGGATAGTCAATTTGATTTGCATTCTTACTGATATAAACCAGATCTAGATCTGAACCATAGCTCAGCTCAATACCGCCCAGCTTGCCAAATGCAATCACTGCCATATTGCCTGCCATTACAGGGTCAAACTGCTGCTCTAAATATTTAACACAACCATCAATCACTACCTCAGCAGTCCAACTTAATTGGTCACTGACCTTCATGAGTGGAATTTTGCCTAACACATCCGCACAGGCAACACGCAGCTCACGTGCATGCTTAAATAATCGTACCCTTTCTAATATTGCATCGTATTCCAGTCCTTCATAAGACAATACTTCGTCATTAAACTGCTTGGCAATTTGTTCTTTAGTTAGCAAGTAATCCTGCTCTGACCGAACCACCAATTCATCAAGTAACAAAGGATAAGAAGTAATATGACTTGCAATCCATGGGCTGGAAGACGTCACTGCGATTAATTGCCTCAATACATCTTGGTTTTCATAAAGCAGAACCAGATAGACTGAGCGGCGTAAAATACTCTGCAACAAAAGGAATAAACGATCTACCACTAGAGCCGGTGAATCGACTTGTTTTAGCTCACGTAAAAAATATGGAATAAACTTTCTTAATCGTTCACGACCTTCATGATCTTGATGGCGATAAGCTGAGCTTTCTATAAGCAGTTTCAGTTTTTCAACAACGTAAGCAAAATCTTTATAAGTACTTATTCCTGATGTATCTACAGAATCATCTTCACTTATGCTAGTTAACTTTTCCCATAACGCCTCATAATCGTCTTCATCACTTTCAGCGTCATCACTGTGTATTTTATTAAATATGTGATTAACATTATCGCGTTGCTTTTGCAGTTCACTCTCAAAGCTATTTAGTTCTTCATAACCCATAGACTGAGCCAACAATAAGCGTGACTCTTGTTGCTTGGGCAGCACATGTGTTTGCATATCCTCAGCCATCTGGATACGATTTTCCACTCGGCGCAAAAATTTATAGGCATATAATAGCGCTTCAACTTCACGCTTTTCTAAATATCCAGCAATTCCAATTTGCTCAAAACCTTGAATAATTTTACGCGTTTGAAGTGCTGGATTACGCCCACCATGTACTAATTGAAAAAACTGGACAATAAATTCTATCTCCCTAATTCCACCAATACCCAGCTTAATATTATCGACGTTACCTTTTTTTATAATTTGTTGCGCGATCAACCCTTTCATTTCGCGTAATGTATTAATCACACCAAAATCAATATATTTTCGGTAAACAAACGCTGACACCATATGCTCAAACTGTTGCTTATCTTCTTCTGTTCCATACATGACGCGTGCTTTAACATAAGCATAACGCTCGCACTCACGCCCATGAGAATGAAGATAATCCTCAATATGATTAAAATTCACCACCAATGGACCGGAGTCACCAAACGGTCGCAATCGACAATCGACCCGGTAAACAAATCCATCTACTGTCATTTCAGACAAGATACGAATAGTATTTTGTGCAAGTTGAGTGAAAAATTCCTGATTGGAAATTGAAATTTTACCGTCTGTTTGACCAGCATCGGAATAGCAAAACATGACATCGATGTCAGAAGAGAAATTTAATTCATCGCCCCCTAACTTACCCATTGCAATAACAACGAGGTTTACAACATCTCCCTGTTCATTACGTGGTGTTCCATATTTTTCTAGTAATTTTTTACGCGACCAATCTACAGCTAACTGCATGCAGCCATCCGCTAATTGGCTTAGTTGCTTGAGAATTTGGAAAATTTCCTGCTGTTCGATTAAGTCATTCCAGCAAATATACAAATGAGAGTGATGGCGCAACATTCGTAGTTGCTGCATAAATTCCTCTTCATTATCAACACTAGTGACTACATCAGAAAAACTATTAAATAATTTCTCTAGTACCTTGTCGTCTTGATTCTCAATTACACCTTGCAACCATTCAGGATATTTGCAACTAGTTCGCGCGATATAGGCACTTTGTTGCCAAAATATTTTTATGTTTAGTTGCTCGGCCAAGATACTTTCTGCGGGTGATTTTGTTGTAACAAAATTTGTCCACAGTGACTCGGTTTCTTCACTTATAACGACGGTAGTAATCATAGATCTGGACTATAGAAGGTTTATATTTTCCCTAAAGATACAAATAATCTTACACACAAATGAGAATACATCTCATTTGTGTTATTATCAGTGCCGGCATGGACCATTAGATAACTCTCCAAAATGGATTAATAATCATGAAACTTCATATTAAATCAATACTTTACATTACACTTTGCTGCCTGTGTGCACAACTTACATATGCTCAGGAAGAACTGAATGTTTACTCCGCGCGTAAAGAAGCTCTTATCAAGCCTCTACTAGATCAATTTGCAGCGAGTCATAACGTAAAAGTTAACCTAGTTACTGGTAAAGCAGATGCATTGATTGAACGTTTGAACAATGAAGGTAAACATTCCCCTGCGGATGTTTTGATCACTGTAGATGCAGGACGATTACACCGTGCCAAACAAGCTGAATTACTTCAGCCTATAACAGATGCTTCAATCTTGGCATTAGCACCTGTGCAATATCGAGATCCAGATGGTTACTGGTTAGGATTATCCATGCGTGCACGCGCAATTATCTTTGACCCAACCAGTGTAAAAGTTGAAGATCTATCAACATACGAAAACCTAGTGGATACAAAATGGAAAAATAGAATTTGTATTCGTTCATCAAATAACATCTATAATCAGTCACTGGTGGCATCATTTATTGCGCATCATGGTATTGAAAAAACTCAAGGCTGGGCCAATAAATTTGTGCAGAATTTTGCCCGTAAACCTCAAGGCGGAGACCGTGATCAAGTAAAAGCAGTAGCCGCAGGACAATGTGATATTGCCATTGTTAATTCATATTATTTAGGCAATATGATGAAAGGTTCAGAAGAAGAACAAGCTGCCGCTGCAAAAGTTAAATTGTTTTGGCCAAATCAAAACGATCGTGGAACACATGTTAATATCAGCGGAATAGGTATTACAAAAAACGCCAAAAATACTGCTCCCGCACAGGAGTTAATAAAGTTCTTATATACAGAAAAATCACAAGCTTGGTATGCTGATGTTAATTTGGAATTCCCTGTCATCGAAGGCGTCGCATCCAATTCAATTCTTGAAAACTGGGGCGCATTTAAAGCAGATACTCTTAACTTAAGCCAATTAGGCGAACTTAATGCAACTGCTGTGCAAGTCATGGATAAAGCCAAATGGAGATAAATCTCCAACAGCAAAAATAACTTTTAACAGCTAACACATGGCAGCCAGTATTTCTTCCCCACGCAACATGCTTAAGTTGCGTGGGAGTTTTTCACTTCAGTGGTTCATTGCTATTATAGCAATTACACTTATTATCACTTTACCATTACTGGTTGTACTTCAATTTAATCTACATCCACGTACCGACACATGGCAACATTTGCTTGATCATGTATTGTTTGAATACATAAAAAACTCTTTCTTGTTAGCCATTGGTGTTGCTATAGGAACTTTTATAATTGGAGTTCCAGCTGCATGGTTATGTGCACTTTATTCTTTCCCGGGCAAGCGGATTCTAGAATTTCTGCTGCTATTACCTCTCGCAGTTCCTGCTTATATTATCGCTTATACATATACCGGAGTACTTGATTACAGTGGACCCATTCAGTCTTATTTGCGCGAAGTATTTGCTTGGGGCTATGGTGATTATTGGTTTCCTGAAATTCGATCGCTTGGCGGAGCGATCACTATGTTTTCATTTGTCCTCTATCCTTATGTGTTTTTACTCACACGTTCCACGCTTATTGTTCAATCCAGCAATGTGATCGACGCTGCGCGCACTCTAGGCGCAAGCAATATTGAACGCTTTTTTACTATTATTATTCCTCTCGCTCGCCCCGCTATTGCCGCAGGTATTACTCTCGCCTTAATGGAAACATTAGCGGATTATGGGACAGTGCAATACTTTGGGGTTGATACATTTACCACAGGTATATTTCGCACATGGTTTGGATTCGGCGAACCTGCCACCGCTGCACAGTTGTCTAGCCTTCTTATGTTGACAGTTTTTGTTTTATTTATTTTAGAACAACGCCAGCGCAAAAGAATTCGTTATCATAATACTAATAATGCAGCACAAAAAAATCTGCCAACCAAGTTACGCAAATCCAGCGCCGTACTTGCTTTTGTTGCCTGCTTTATCCCGCCTTTAGTTGGTTTTATTATTCCCATGCTACAACTAAGTGACTGGGCCTTTAAAACCGCAAGTGCTACGGTGAATAGTGAATTCTGGATACTTGCTTTTAATAGTTTTATGCTTGCTGCTAGTGCTGCATTACTCACCCTTTTTATAGCTACCATTCTGGCTTATGGAAAACGGGCCAGCCAAAACTCATTAATACAAGGTTTAATTAATCTTTGTGCCATGGGTTATGCAGTGCCCGGTACTATTATTGCCGTCGGCACACTTATCATATTTGGTAAATTGGATAATTGGCTAATCAATTTTCTTTCCAGCGAATTCGGCATAAACTCAGGGCTTATATTCACGGGTACTATTTTTGCCTTAGTATTCGCGCATACTGTCCGTTTCTTATCACTAGGTTTACAAACTGTGGGAGCAAGCTTGAGCAAAATCAATCATTCTATCGATGAAGCCTCACGTTTACTTGGTAATAATTTAATAACTACATTATGCAGCATCCATTTACCTTTAATCCGCAGCGGATTACTAACCGCAGCATTACTTGTATTTGTGGAAGTAATGAAAGAATTACCTGCCACTTTAATTATGCGTCCATTCAATTTTAATACGCTTGCTGTACGCGCTTATGAACTTGCATCCGACGAGCGTTTGGCTGACGCTTCTACTGCTGCACTTGCAATTGTGTTTACAGGTATTATTCCGGTAATCCTTCTGAACATCTCAATTAAAGCAAATGCCAGATAAAGCGCTGAACACTAAACCACTTCTTGATATCCAGGATGTCTCTGCCTGTTATCAGCAGATAAATATCCTCGACCATATATCCTTACAAGTAAATGCGCATGACATAGTCAGTTTGCTAGGACCGAGTGGCTGCGGTAAAACGACTTTATTACGTGCGATAGCGGGCTTGCATAATATTGATCACGGCAGCATAGAAGTTGAACAGCAAATTATTAGCACACCACAAAACTCTATCGCGCCCGAGGCGCGCCACATCGGTATGATGTTCCAAGATCTTGCACTGTTTCCACATCTGACTATTTTTGACAATGTTGCTTACGGTATTCGCAAAGCAGATAAAAATTATATTCAACAACAATCCAAGCATGTATTAGACCTAGTAGCAATTCATTCAAGTCACTATCAAAAATATCCACATGAGCTCTCAGGTGGACAACAAAAA
>JANQKJ010000070.1 GCA_028281205.1 Gammaproteobacteria bacterium | reverse complement strand
AAGACGGCTATGCAGGCTTGCGGTAAGGGATTGTATATTTTGTGTCCTATTGAGCAATTTTGCTTCAATCAGGGAATGTATCGGCCGCATTGTGGATTTCATCATGTTTATCTAATATCTACCCCGGGTGATGCAAGGTATAATTATAAGTATGTATATTAGCAAGCATAAGTTAAATTTAAGCACAGCATGAAATTAACCATTTTGCCAAGATCTGGACGTCGTCTGTATAGCGTACGTTACCTAAGCCCAGAACAGTACCTTATAGGTATTACCGCCAGTGTACTTATCGGGGTTGTTCTTCTAGTAGCAGGTTATTGGTTAGGTGTTAGATTTGGTCATGAAAATATTGTTGCTGACTGGAAATATGATATTCAGGTACAACAAGACCAGCTTGAGCAGGTACGTTTAGAAAGTGCTGCTAACCTTGAAGCCTTGACGCAAAAGATTGCTTACTATCAAGCACATATCAATCGCCTGGACGCACTGGGCAACAAGCTCATGAACATGGCAGATCTCGATACTCAGGAGATCGACTTCACGCAACCACCTGGCTTTGGTGGCCCAGATTCACTTTCAGATGAAGCGAATCAGGATGTATTGGCAAGCATGGAGCAGACATTAGGCACTATTGCGTCTCAACTACAAAGTCAAGAGAACAAATTGCATACACTTGATGTGATGCTCACTGATAGAAATTTACATAAAGAAATTTATCCTCAGGGGCGGCCTGTTGAAAAGGGCTGGATTTCTTCTCACTTTGGCAAGCGCGTAGATCCATTTACAGGTAAGCAAGAATTCCACCGTGGTGTTGATTTTGCGGGGCAATATTACTCCAATGTTATTTCTGTAGCTGGAGGTGTTGTTACCGAGGCAGATGATCGTTCAGGTTATGGCAATCTTGTTGAAATCGATCATGGTAATGGTTACGTTACTCGTTATGGTCATAATGACGAAATGAAGGTCAAAGTTGGGCAAACTGTTAAGAAAGGTGAAGTGATCGCGAAAATGGGTAGTACTGGAAGATCGACAGGACCTCACGTGCATTTTGAAGTGTTAAAAAACGGCGCACGAGTTGATCCTATGAAGTTTATACGTTCCAAAAAAACCAAGTAGTCAAGAGGTTATTTCAAAGTATTCCAATACCATGTTAGTAGTTGCGAAAGCCTTCTAACCTATTCAATATACACCACTTCTACATTTGCTAGCTCAGCTGCTGGTGAATAGCATTGAAAGTTGCTGCCTCAGGCACCAGATTAATTAAATTAACCTCTATAAACCATATCCAGACATGATCGGAAAGCTCGCAAATAAAATCTTTGGTAGTCGTAACCAACGGGTTTTGTCACGTTATAAAAAACTAGCAGTACAAATTAATCAGTTGGAGGATTCTGTCAGCCAGCTGTCTGATGAGCAATTAGCCGCCAAAACTCATGAATTCAAACAACGTTTTGCTTCGGGCGATACATTAGACGCATTACTCCCTGAAGCGTTTGCGGTGGTAAGAGAAGCTGGACAACGAGTTCTAGGTATGAGGCATTTTGACGTTCAGTTAATGGGAGGCATGGTATTAAATAACGGCAATATCGCTGAGATGAAGACAGGTGAAGGTAAAACTCTAGTAGCTACATTGCCAGTTTATCTCAATGCACTTAGTGGAAAGAGCGTGCATGTCATCACTGTGAATGACTATTTAGCTAAACGTGATGCCGAATGGATGGGTAGGTTATATAACTTCCTTGGCTTAAGCGTGGGCGTAATTGTGGGTGGTCTTAGTGATGTTGAACGTAAAGCTGCATATGATGCAGATATCACTTATGGCACAAATAATGAGTTTGGATTTGATTATTTACGTGACAATATGAAATTCTCAGCGGATCAGCGGGTGCAAAGAGATTTATATTTCGCAGTGGTCGATGAGGTTGATTCAATTCTGATTGATGAAGCACGTACACCTTTAATTATCTCGGGACCTACAGATGATAGTTCGGAGCTTTATCTGAAAGTTGACAAAATTGTTC
>JANQKJ010000310.1 GCA_028281205.1 Gammaproteobacteria bacterium | reverse complement strand
TCAATTGCTCTATTGATTTTATACTACTTCTAACTTGTTTTAATTTTTCAGCAACAATTAAAAAGTTTTTATTACTTTCGGTTAATTGCATATTTAGTTGTTCTAGCACTGCTTCAACATTACTATTAAATTTCCTCACTATATTTAGTTGACTTGCAGTAACAGTATCTTGCATTAGCTTATGTGCAGAATTCTGACTGTGTTGAGTCAGATCATCCATCTGAGCTTTTAAAGCCATACTTGCATTTTGCATTTCTCTAAACTCAATCAATACATCATGCTCTTGCAAGCTAACCAGTTTATGTAATTTTTTTAGACGTTGTAAATTTCTCATTCAGCCAGCGTTAAATTAAAAAGATTCTTAATCGCATCAATTGATTCATTAAGCTGAGACTTTTCATCTACATCCTGAGACAGAAAATCCATTAGCTTTTTATGTAGCGTAATAGCAACATCAAGCTCTTCGTCAGAACCTTGCTTATAAATACCCAACTGTATGACATCTTTATTTTCTTGATATTTAGAATAGACTGAACGGAACAACTGAGCGAACTGAATATGTTCTTTAGTAACAATATTATTCATTATTCTGCTAATTGACTTCTCAATATCAATAGCAGGATAGTGTCCGTACTCTGCCAACTCTCTGGATAGTGTTATATGACCATCAAGCACTGATCTTGCTGAGTCAACCACAGGGTCATCCAAATCACCATTTTCTGCCAATACTGTATAAAAGGCAGTAATCGAGCCAGTACCATCTTCATTCATACCCGCCCTCTCTACCAATTCAGGGATTTTTGCAAATACCGAAGGTGGATAACCTTTGGAGACTGGCGGCTCACCTACCGAGAGTGAAATCTCGCGATGGGCTTGCGCATAACGGGTTAATGAATCCATCAATAGCAATACATGTTTACCTTGAGCACGAAAATACTCTGCAATTGAGGTTGCATACTGGGCTGCATGTACACGATGTAAGGGACTATAATCAGCTGGTGCAGCAACTACAATAGAGTTTTTACGTGATTGTTCAGTCAAAGTATTATTTAAAAATTCACTTACTTCTCTACCACGCTCACCAATCAATCCAATCACAGTAATATCGGCATTGGTATATCGGGTCATCATGCTGAGTAGAACACTCTTACCCACACCACTGGGTGCGATTAACCCTATTCTCTGCCCTCTACCAATAGTTAACAAACTATTTATTGAACGCACGCCAACATCTAGTGGTTCATTTATCATGCTACGCAGTAACGGGTTAATCGGGTGATGATTTAACCTTGAACGCGGCATATCATCGGCTAAAGTTTTACCATCAAGCGGAGATCCATTACCATCAAGTACGTGCCCAATAAGCTCGTCACCGACAGGCAAACCGATTAATTCTTCTTTGGGGATGACTTCCATGCCAGGAGCACATTCGTGGGTTTTACCCATCGCCATCAAAAAAGTCACACCCGAGGAAAATCCCACTACTTCAGCTTCGATTAGCTGGTCTGAATCAGAAATAATTTGGCAACGCGTGCCTATTTTACAGTGTATACCTTTTGCTTCTAAGGCCAGTCCTGAAATTCTAGTTAACACCCCACGTACAATTGGAGGCTGCAAATCTACATTTTTTAAACAATGGTCAAACCATTGTAAATAAGCATCATGGCGTGCTTGCTGATAGCTATTATCTTGTATCATTCCTTTGCTCACCAAATATTTGCAGAGCAATGCTTGCTATTTGCTTATCAATTGTTAAATCAACTAATGAATAATCAGTAAATGCTTTACACCCACCTGCATCAATAGATGGGTCCTGCACAATATTATATTTACTGCTTTGATCTTCACTAGAAAACATTTCATTAATATATTGCATATCTTTAGGATTAATATGTATATTAATCTTTTCACCATCTCTGGGAATTAAGTCAATAGCTTGTTTAACCGCAGAAACAATCTGCCCCGAATCCAGGGATAATTCACGTCGAATAATTTGTTTGCTAACAGCAATAGAAATCTCGGCACATTTCTCTTGTATTATTTTATCTATATCCTGAATTGAATCATCGAAAACATTTACCATATTTTTTATTAAGTCGAGCTTGGTGTTCCATTCGTTTGTAGCTTGCTCCACCCCTTCCTGGTAGCCTTGCTTGAATGCACGTTGTTTTTCTTGCTCGACAGAATCTAAAATACTGTTTTGATTACTTAATGATGCATCGAACATTCTTGTCGGGGTAAAGTTTTTTTCACTAGTATTGTTTTTTTCTTCAAACAATAAACGTGTAATTCCATTTTTACTCATAGCTCAACCTGTCTACTATAAATAATCACCGCCGCCGCCACCGAGCATAATCTTACCTTCTTCACCCAGTCTAAGTGCAATATCAAGAATATCTTTCTGAGCATCTTCAACATCCGAGAGTTTAGCCGGACCAGCAGTTTCCAAGTCATCCCTTAACATCTCTGCAGCACGTTTAGACATATTTTTAAATATCTTTTCACGCACATCAGGGCTCGCA
>JANQKJ010000308.1 GCA_028281205.1 Gammaproteobacteria bacterium | reverse complement strand
CAACACAGGCTTCTTACCTAATCCAGTATAATACTCTGTAAAGTAAGAGATAGCCCCGCCGACAAACAAACCGATTAGTACTGCATAGAATACACGAAGCGAAGTAATTTCCACTAATCCGATTTCGAAAAAATCCATTTTCATTACGGGGGGAAGAATAAGATCGATGACAAAGAAAGAAGCAACTGCGGTGAGCAGAATAGATCCCCAATTGCCTTTGTTCAAAGCGGATTGCACTTGAGGCTCTTTAGCTTCATTACTGCTGATACGAATAAACAATGTACCAAGGATGGAAAAGATGATTCCCAAACCCGCAATCACCAGTGGAAGAAGTATCGGACCAATGCCATTAAACTGATCTTCAATCGCACCACCCATATCCTTGATCACATAATTCCCAAGGACCATAGATGCAAGGACAGTTGCTACATAAGAGCCAAACAGGTCTGCACCCATACCAGCCACATCACCCACATTATCTCCTACATTATCCGCAATTGTCGCCGGATTTCGTGGATCGTCTTCAGGAATACCTGCCTCTACCTTTCCTACAAGATCTGCACCTACATCAGCGGCCTTAGTGTATATACCACCTCCCACTCTCGCAAAAAGAGCAATGGATTCTGCACCTAGCGAAAAACCAGCTAGTGCTTCCAGTACCATGGTCATTTGATTATTGTTAGTCCATTCACCGCCCATAAACCACTGGAATAGCACAATGAATAAAATACTTAGTCCAAAAACTGCCAATCCGGCAACACCAAGACCCATTACTGTACCACCAGTAAAAGATACTTTTAAGGCATTTGGAAGACTTGTACGGGCTGACTGTGTTGTACGAACATTGGCGGCAGTGGCTATTCGCATGCCGATGTTTCCAGCAAGTGCTGAAAATACTGCTCCAATTATAAACGCTACCACGATAAACCAATGTGTGGTCTCAACTAAACTGGAAATAACGCCAAGAAGAATACCAGCGATGACAACAAAAATGGCAAGAACTCTGTATTCGGCATTTAGGAAAGCCAGAGCGCCCTCCCTGATATGCTGAGCTATGTTTTGCATTTTCGGCTCACCTACTGCCTGTTTGTTTACCCACAGGGCTTTGGAAACCATTACGACAAGCCCAATAAGGGCCATCACTGGCACAGCATAGATTAAATAATTCATAAAAATCAGTATGTGTTTTTAAAAAGAGGATGCAAAGATAGTTGAATGGTCAAATTATAAAAATGATGTTTGACTATTCAACTAGTGATCCTTGCAACGCTCTGTTTAATTCATTTGAAGGAAATACAAAGCCTTCAAAAAAACACTGATTTTTATCTAACGGTAGTGTTAGCGTTTATGTAGTTGAGGAATTCGTTTTTAATGTCCTGATTGCTGAACTTGCCACTAAAGTGGGCGGTCCCAGTCATGCTGTTGGTGTCATTCACGCCTCGTGATGATACACACATGTGTGTTGCATCAAGTACTACAGCTACATCCTCCGTTTGCAATACCTCTTTGAGTTCAGACGCAATCTGAACTGTAAGCCTTTCCTGAACCTGTGGTCTTTTGGCATAGTACTGAACGATTCGATTGATTTTCGATAATCCAATTACTTTGCCGCTAGAGAAGTATGCCACATGAGCTTTGCCATAAATTGGCACAAAATGATGTTCGCAATGTGAGTAAAAGGTGATATCCTTTTCCACTAACATCTGATCATAGTTATACTTATTATCAAATAACTTTGCAATAGGCTTGTTTTGTGGATTTAGACCACTAAATACTTCCTGAACGTACATCTTAGCCACTCGATGAGGCGTGCCTTTTAAGCTATCATCGTCTAAATCAAGTCCCAGTATGTGCATGATCTCTTTAAAATGTTTCTCGATGAGTTCCATTTTAAGTTTGTCGTCCATCTCAAAGGCATCAGCTCTTAAAGGTGTATTCATTGATCCAACCACATGGTCGTCATGATCATCAAATTCTTCGTCAACTAGCGGGGTATTCAACATAATTTCTCTCTGTTTCATAAAGTGTAATTTTGAGATCCAGCCTGCTTTCAATCTTCTCTCGTAATATGTTATAAATCAAGATGACAATATTTTCAGCTGTCGGATTTGTCTTCTCAAACTCGGGAACGTCCAAGTTAAGATTTTTATGATCAAATTTCTCAAGCACTTCCTGCTTGATTAGATCACTGAGTTTCTTCATATCGTAGACATAACCAGTGTCCGGATCGGGCTCTCCAACTAGCTTAACGATTAATTCATAATTATGACCATGCCAGTTGGGGTTATTGCACTTTCCAAAAACGCGCTCATTTTCGTTATCAGACCAATTCGGGTTATATAACCTATGTGCTGCGTTGAAATGTTCCTTTCTGAATACTGCGACCTTCACTAATAAGATTGTTCTGGTATCAATTGGCTATTCAAACTGCAAGTAGAAATGATTTGTTTCAGAATTAGCCATTTATTACCTGCTTTTCTTTCCTTTTTGTGTAAAAGAGAATTTAGCCGTTGCTTTGCTTAGCAAATAGATGATCATGAGGTTTGAAGAAATCGATAAAAAACTGAAGCAATATCGCAAAGAGGGGAAAGGCCTTTTCTGTACTTCTTCTTTTCAAACACACAGTTTGGTAATGCTGCATATCATCAGCAGACTGGATTCAGAAATTCCAGTTTACTTCTTAAATACGGGCTATCATTTCCCAGAGACTGTTGAATTCAAAGACCAGATCGCAAATGAGTTTGGATTGAATGTGAAGGAAGTTAAATCCTCTATGCCCAGATACATGCAAAAAGATCCAGAGGGTCGGTTGTTATTTACTTCTGATCCTGACCACTGCTGCTACATCAATAAGACTGCACCCACTGAGCA
>JANQKJ010000304.1 GCA_028281205.1 Gammaproteobacteria bacterium | reverse complement strand
CAGTAAGTGTCATCTTCATATCTAAATAAAAGATCAGTATCTCTAATACAGTTACGCATCACTTGCATTACCTGATATAAAATTTCATCTCTAGTAATAAAGCCATAGTCATGGGCAACACCTTCAAAGCGATCAATATCAAAAAGTATCACCGCCATTGGTACTCGCTCCCTATGAGCCAGCTTTGCTTCACGGGAGACAAGTTGTTCTACTAATACGGCATTGGCAAGGCCAATAGTTTCTTCACTTCCTGCTAATAGAGAATTCGCTTTCTCTTGAATGATTGCTCTCATAGGGTGAGTTAAAAGTGACGTTATCAATTCAATACTTTTAATTGCTGCATTGTTGATAGTAGCATCATGATAAATTGTAATATCACCTAAAAATTCATCATAAGCTTCTAAGTGTAAATGGCATTGAGGTGATGATTTATGCCCTACTTGATGAGTAATGCCGAGTAATGGATAGCGGTAACGTATACCACTAATAGTGTGAATGGATCGAATGCATTCATCAAAAGTGTTGAGTAATGACTCAATACACAACTGATTTTGAAATTTCAAAACAAAACTTAACACCGAGTCTTTTGGCTCAGCTTTAATTACTGAATTCTGGGTATTAATCGAATCAACTAATTTTATATTTTTCATCTAATCTATTTTATTTTTATTCTTAAAAGTCATTTATATAGAGAAACGCGAATGTTAATGAACACGCTACAGATAAAATATTAGTACATATACGTATATAGTTATAAGTTAACAACTGTTTACAATCAGTATTTAAGCGTCAAATAAATGACAGCCATAGTTGTCTTTAAGTCTGTTGTTTACAGACTTCTAAGTTATGTTTAAAGCGATTTAGGCTTGAACGGATCGATTAGCTTCCGAACTGATCTTTTTGCTGCCATCTTCGGAATAAACGATCGTATGATTTGTATCAAATAAGCTATGCAGTTGGTGGAGGGAATTGTTTGCCTGCTTTAGGCGATGATTAACCAAGGAGCTATTTTCAGCATTTTTCTGCTGACAAGTTTTAAGCAGCTCAATAGTTTTCTGCCATTTTTCAGTAAGCGGTTGATCACTCGCAAATTTATCCAGCACTGGAGAGAAGCGTGTTTCCAGCTCGGATAATTGCATAATAGTTTCTTGTTTTTGCAAAGTAATTTTATTTAAATCATTTGCATCACCTGTTAAAAGTAATTCTTTTTCTGCCGATAACTGATCTAGGAAAATAGTAATACAATTCTGTAATTCATTGAGGACTTCGTCTGCGTGTTGGTTATTCATATTCCAATCCCTGGTAGTGTCGCGTACAAGTTATATTTGAAATTACTTCAATAGCTCGTCAATTTCGATTAACTTATCGGCTATAGCTGCACTATTTATTTCATAGCGACCTTCAGCTAAGGCAGATTTAATTTCATCGATTTTTTGCCGATCAGCAATAGGTTCTGCTGACAGGCTTGAAATAACCTGATCAATTTTTTGCGCCGAACTGGTTAAGTCTACTTGATCAGTAGTATTGCCATTACCGGCAGCTGCAGCAGCTGTTGAGTTGGCTTTTGCTGAGCTTGCATCATCAACAGTTTTAGCCGTTGATTTCGAGCCTGAGCCAGCTACCTGGCTATTGGAATTAATATTTCTAATCACGTCAGTCATCTTCTCTTACCTTTTCCTGATTTCCTTGTATCGGCAAAATATGCCATTTCTTTAGTAAATTTTATGCAATTTGGTTATATATTGACATGTACCACACTATTTTTGCTCAATGTTCCTTCTAACTCTTTATTGGAAGATAGATTTCTTACTCTAATTCGATCCCCTTCAGCAGCTGAACTGAGAGCTGTCGCAGCGGTACGAATTTCCAGACCATTGATGCGCGCTACTACCACAACGCGATCACCACGTTGAATTGCCATCGGCTTTTCTAATGCAAGTACCTGAATGATATCGCCTTTTCTTAATGGTCGTTTGGCCTTCAGACCCACAGGGCTTTGTTGTTTGTTAAAGTACTCACTATGAGTAGCGCTAATTTCCCTTTTTTCCAGAGAGGTGTTGCTATCCGAAAGA
>JANQKJ010000286.1 GCA_028281205.1 Gammaproteobacteria bacterium | reverse complement strand
CACTATGCGGGATCTGCGTATCTCGGTGACAGATCGCTGTAACTTCCGCTGTACTTATTGCATGCCCAAAAAAGTCTTCAATTCAGACTATCAATTCTTGGTGCGTGATGATTTGTTGTCATTCGAAGAAATTACACGCTTAGCAGAATTGTTTGTCCGGCATGGTGTACGTAAATTACGTCTTACAGGCGGTGAGCCTATGTTGCGTAAAAATCTTGATGTACTAATCACAGAGCTAAATAGTATTACTGGGGTTGAAGATATTGCGCTAACCACCAATGCATCTTTATTAACTTTGGGCAGAGCCAAACAACTTAAAGAAGCAGGACTCAACCGAATTACTGTCAGCCTTGATGCGATTGATCAGGCTACCTTTGTACGCATGAATGATATGAATGTGTCGGTACAAAAAGTTCTGGACGGAA
Source organism: Gammaproteobacteria bacterium (assembly GCA_028281205.1). GTDB lineage: Bacteria > Pseudomonadota > Gammaproteobacteria > UBA4575 > UBA4575 > UBA1858. The sequence continues at coordinate 3,476 of JANQKJ010000286.1, read as the reverse complement.
TTGATAATGCACGTGCAGCCGGCTTTGATTATGTGAAAGTCAATATGGTGGTACAAAAAGGTGTGAATGAGGATCAGATTTTACCTATGGCAGAATATTTTAAAGGCACAGGTAATATTCTGCGTTTTATAGAATTCATGGATGTTGGTAATACTAATGGATGGAATATGGATCAGGTAGTATCCGGACAAGAAATTATTGATTGTATCCAGAAGAAATTTGCGCTTGAACCTGCTGACCCTCATTATAAAGGTGAGGTTGCCAAGCGTTGGTATTATCAAGATGGTAGCGGAGAAATTGGTGTTATTACATCTGTTACGCAGGCATTTTGTGGTGATTGTAACCGTTTGCGCTTATCTGCTGAGGGAAGTATTTATACTTGTTTGTTTGCATCTCAAGGTGTCGACTTGCGTCGTTTATTACGTGAAGGTGCTTCGGATGAATTTATTAATGAAGTTATTGCTAATACCTGGAAAGCGAGAACAGATCGTTACTCTGAATTGAGAAGTGGAAATAGTTCAGGGTTACACAAAGTTGAAATGTCATATATAGGTGGCTGAGCAGGCAACATTCTATGAGCGTATTGGCGGTCAGACTGCCGTCACCACACTCGCGCATCAATTTTATGATGTCATGCAAAGAGATAGTATTGCCCGCGATGTGCTGGAAATGCATCCGGATGACCTTACGCGTTCACGTAAACGATTAGCCAATTACCTTTGTGAATGGTTTGGTGGGCCTAAGTTGTTTGGTCAGCCTTATGTGAACCCTGATTGGTTGAAACGCCGACATCAACACTTGAGTATAGGTGTCGATGCGCGTGACCAATGGATGCATTGTATGACTACTGCAATGCGTGAACTTAATTATGACCTGCAATTGCAGCAAGACTTAACTAAAGTATTTTTTGAGCTGGCAGGATTTATGCGTACACGTGTCTAGTTGCTGATTTATAAGATGCTATCCGTATATGATATTTACTATGCCTACTATCGGTGCAACAGCTATCATTTGACTTGCTTATAATTCTAGGTGTGTTGGAATATTGGAAATAATATCATGGCGAGCACCAGAATTATTATTAATAGGGCTGAAATAGAACTTGATCTAAACTTCCCATGGGCTATAAATATCAGACTTTTTAACCAAGTTTCTTCAAATTCTTTAGAATATTTCTCAATTCTGGCTTCACTGCTTTTTACTCTAGGATCATTTGAATAGTATTTTTGTATTACATTTGTAGCATCTTCAATATACTCTTCGGATGACCAAATACTATGTATTAGACCATCGTCAGATACCTGTTTTCTAACTGTAAAAGGAATTCCTTCTTTCCGAAGAATTTTTTTTATCTTTTTATAATGTGGGAACCAGTCATGCTCAATAAACTCTTTAGCCAAATATAATTTCATATGAATAGATATTAGAAAATAGCTTTAGTCAGCTTTCGCAGTAAAGTGATCATTGACACTTGAATTAACAGGTGAATGAAACGCATGCTTTAATTAAGTAATTTGTTATTCGCTCTTTATCCGCAACAGGACTTATTTGAGCAACAACTTCCTTCACTAGGAGATTCACCCTTACTTGATGAGATTAGTGCGCCACCAGTAATTATTCTACGAATGGGTTGGCCTGTTTCTGGGTGCTTTATTAAAGCATCCTCGGTTATCCTTTGTTTGATTTCATAGCGAACTGGTTCTTCTGTTGAATCTTTTGGGATAGTTTCATAAGCATAAGTTGGCATAATTTATTCCATTTAAAATGATTTAAACTCAATTTTCTTTCCTAGAATTAATTTCCTTTAGTATTTAATGTTGTATTAGCTTATCAAGCTCTTTATTGAACCTTTTTGGATCATGCCAATGAGGACCATGATTGGCTCCTTCGTAGAGAGATAGCTTCCCATTAGGCGTCACTCGTGCCCCTTCTTCAGCAGCAATGGGCAAAATACCAATGTCTTCTGTTCCATGTGAAAATAGCACTGGAACATCGAGTTGTTTATAAAGCTCCAAGTAATCTGCAGAGCGTTCTATCATTGCTTGACGAACAAATGAGGGCGTTAGCATGTTAGTTGCTATGAGAAAGCCATACATTTCCTTATCTAAATCACTAGGTAACATCATTCTTGCGACGCGTACAATAGCAGCAGATTGTGTAGCCAATTCAGGATTCATGGCTTCCATTGAGTCATTTATTCCTGAACCAAAATAGTTCTCCACACGCTCAACACCAAGTGCAGTTATGCCGCCTACGATATTTATTGCATGGACATTCTCTGAGCCATACTTATTCAAGTAGTCTGCAATCACAATTGTTCCATATGACCATCCAACAAGGGTAACGTCTTTAAGGTGTAATTCATTGATGATAGAAGCAAGGTCATCTGCCCAGATATCACCATGATTGTACTGTTCTTTAACTAGTGGTTTTTCTGAATTTCCATGTCCACGATGGTCAAAAGTAATAAGGTGATATTTACTTGCAAGATCACTTTTAATTTGTGGTAACCAACCCATATGGCTCTGTGACCATGCATGTGCGAATAGAATAGGTACGCCCTCAAGGTTGCCCCACTCCTGAACTGCAAGCTTGACACCATTACCCCCTGCAATCATATGAGTTTTGTGAGGTTGTGGGATATCTATAGCATCAGCACAATTTATGAAGCTGCTAATTAAGCATAGGGAAAAAATTAACAGAGACTTCTGTATTATAAATAAATCAGTAAGCATATCTTTGAAATTAAATCTAAATGATTCTATATACAGTAGTATATATCTAGGGCGGCAATTTAGTTTATACAATTCTAATACTTATTTTATAGCAGCTCGTGGTGCATCAGAAATCAAAATAGCAATTTTAATAGTGTTAGCTTCCAAGGCATTCAATCGATGCGCTGTTATCTAATATTATTTTATGTGCCTTCGGCGTTTCTGTATTCCGGCTTGCATTCAAACGTAGCTGTCATTTCATCGTTAGTCCAATTCTTCTGCCACTCCAAACCAAGCTCCATACAAACATCATGGTCACGTATACCAGATATGCTCATTATCCCATAAGTCAAAGGGTTGAAGTCGCTATACGATTGAACAAATAGATGCCAACTGATGATTGTTGCTGCTGCTATATTCATATTCAATTCTCCCTGGAATCTATTACTTAAATGTTATCCACATTATTCATAAAAGTAAAAACATCATCATTATTTCTTCTATTAATTTTAATTTTTCTGGATTTATTAAAAATAATTCTCAGCTTTATAGGAATTTATTAAGCATTCTATCCATGCTGCATTTTTCTAATTCGCTCAATTTCTTCATTCTATAAATTATCAAGTCGACCTCAACTAATAGTCATCATGATACTGGAGAATTCAACTTAACTCTTAGACTGTTTACAATTCCGGCAATGAATTTTCATCTGTCAACTTTTTGAATCCGAGCGCTAAAAAAGTGAATTAGGATTTACATCGT
>JANQKJ010000282.1 GCA_028281205.1 Gammaproteobacteria bacterium | reverse complement strand
TTGATGTTCAGCATCAACCTGAACATAGAGTTTCTTTGTACAGTATAAGATTGAGTTTTATTTAATTACAACAACTATTTGATTAATTATTTATTACATAATATTTTTTATTATACAAAACAATAAAGTTTGTATTTTTACTTTCAATAAAAATTAAGAATGTAATATAAATTCTTTATTTAGCTGAAGTTTCAAATGCTTTTGCGCAGACAACAAACACCCACAGGTGATATGGTGATCTTTTTGTATTTTATTCGATCACATGAATATATGAAGTTGATTAACATTGGAGGAATCCACGAATTTGTATTGTTAAAATATCAAAGGGATTGCAAAAATACTGGTAATGCAGGATCAATTTCCAACGAAGTTCTCACCGCCTCTAGCAGAATTATCAAATAAACCAATTCATCTTTCTACAAACTACACCGTCAGAAACAGCTAGTGATATAGAAAAAATTATTAAAAGGCTAGAATCGTCCTATAAGGTACGCAGAATTCTCAGATGGTTTTACTACAACCACGCTCATTAGGGATATATTTAGGGGCACAATGATTCATGTAATCATGAATTTTAATTTTAGAAACAAGTGCTTACATTTCCGATTAAGTAGCTACCCCCTCCACCACACATGCGACTGGGTATTCGTCGCAAATTAATGGTCACGAGGTGACACATTAAATATGAGTCTTCCATATTATCAATCTCAGCATTAGATAATCACGGTTAAAGGGGGCAAGTCTACTTCATAGAACAATGCTATGAATGTTTTTTCGATAATTGTCTAGCATTTTTCAGCAAGCTAGGACTACCTTTCACTCAATTGACTGCGGAAGCCACACTCATATAGTGGTTAAATGTAAATCGCTTAGCAAATTCAGAAATACCAAGCTACCCTCGCTTTCGGCATAAACGAATAGCACTATCACGTACTTCGTTACTTCGTCTTACTGACTCTTTGATAACTGACTCATACTCATTTGATAATAACTTTGCTTGATTTTCAGACCAACGTAGTAGACGCTAGTTATCAAATTTCAGTAAAGTTGATCATATTTTAACAATAAGAACTGGCTAGCATGCGCAAAGGTATTTCAGCCACAGAGATAGTATCGCCCGTCCAATCAAATAATCATCACTATCAGCAACTGGATCGGATCACTGAATCTATCAGTAAGATCTTGTTGGGCAAAGAACACCAAGTACGCCTAGCGATGACTTGTTTGCTCGCGCGTGGCCATCTACTGATTGAAGACTTACCCGGGATGGGAAAGACGCTGTTAGCTCATACCATAGCCCAAGTATTAGGACTCAATTTTAATCGTCTGCAATTCACTAGTGATCTATTACCCAGTGATGTTGTAGGGGTTTCGATATTTGATAAAAGCACCGGCAGTTTTAGATTTATGCCTGGGCCGATATTCTCAGAAGTGTTACTTGCAGATGAAATCAATCGAGCTACGCCTAAGTCACAAAGTGCATTGCTAGAGGCTATGGAAGAACATCAAGTCACAATAGACGGTGAAACGATGATGTTACCTGAACCATTTTTTGTTATCGCGACGCAAAATCCAGCCAGTCAGATGGGTACATACCCTTTACCTGAATCTCAACTAGATCGCTTTTTCATGCGCATTCATATTGGTTATCCTGAACCAAAAGCAGAACGTATATTGTTAGAACATGGCGACCAGCGTCATGCTCTAAAAGCTATCAAACCAATACTCAATACTGAAGAACTTACCAGATTACAAAACGAAGTAGAACGAGTCAGAGCATCATCCTCACTGATTGATTATGTGCAACGATTAATACAATTTAGTCGCAATCAAAATGAATTTTCTTACGGACTGTCACCACGTGGCGCATTGGCGTTATTAAATTCAGCACGCGCTTGGGCGATGTTGCAGCATCGAGATCATGTCATACCCGAAGATATTCAAGCGGTATTACCCAGTGTAGTGGAACATAGATTGCGGGCATCAGCTGACCATACAGGACATGGTGGCACTG
>JANQKJ010000245.1 GCA_028281205.1 Gammaproteobacteria bacterium | reverse complement strand
TGCCAACCTTAGGCGCACATTGTAGAAACAATGAGCGCCTTTTTTATATTAATTCTTATTGTAGATAATTTGGCATAGCAAATGCCGCTAAATGAATATCGTAATTATAGTACTTGGTTTCAAACGCGCATTGTTTAACTTCTATATCGCGTACCAAATGAATATCATTTTTTGCCGCCATGGTGGCTGACCACCAGCCAGTTGGGTATACAGGCAGTGGAAAAAATAAAGTTTTGGTTTGTATGAATTCCGCTGCACGCATTTCTTTGTGCATAGGTTGAGTGATGCTTTGCCAGTGTGCTAAAGGTGACTCGCTTTGCTGAATCAGTATGCCTTGTGCACTTAATGCTGTGTAACAATGAGCGTAAAAATCTTTTTTAAATAAACCTTCGGCAGGACCAATGGGATCGGTACTGTCTACGATAATCACGTCTACACTATTTTCCTGAGCATACTGCATCCATTCAATAGCGTCACGGAACTCAAAAGTTACACGGGTATCCTCATTTGCGATGCATAATTCAGGGAAATATTTTTCTGCGATACGGGTAACGCGCTCATCAATTTCAATCTGGGTGATTTTTTCAACACATGTATGTTTAGCTACTTGCTGTAGTGTGCCACAATCACCGCCTCCAACAATAACTACATGGCGTGGACTAGGGTGGCTAAATAATGCTGGGTGGCTCATCATTTCATGGTATATAAAATTGTCACGCGCAGATAACATAATGAAACCATCAAGCACCATCAGGTTGCCAAAGTGTTGAGTCTGAAATATTTCTATATTTTGGTAAGCTGAGGTTTCTTGATGAAGCAGGCATGAGGTTTTTAATGAAAAGGCACATCCTACTTCTTCAGCAACTTCTGTAAACCAATTATCATTTTTTTGTATTTTCATAGCCTTAATAAAAACTGAATAAAATCAAATTAACTGTGTCTTCAAAACATCGAAATCAATCCGCATATGACAAAAGCTGGAGTGTGGCACGTGCGCGTGAATTTTACAGTATTCACGTTTGGAGTGAAGGTTACTTTGATGTGAATGAAAATGGTCATATGGTAGCAAAGCCTGATAAAACTATCAGCATTGATCTTTTTGAGGTAAGTGAAAAGATCAAACAGCAAGGATTATCTTTACCAGTGTTGATTCGATTTCCACAGATTTTGCATGCACGAGTACAAGAAATCGATTCAGCATTTCAAACAGCTGCTACAGCATATAAGTCTAAACTTAAACATATCTCATGTTACCCGATCAAAGTAAACCAACAGAGAGCAGTGATTGAGCAGATTCTGGCAAGCAAGACTAATCAGGTTGGATTAGAAGTGGGTAGTAAGACTGAGTTACTTGTCGCATTGGGCATGTTGAATTCGAAACAGAGTAAATTAATCTGTAATGGTTATAAGGATCGGGCTTATATACGTATAGCGTTATATGCACAAACCATGGGCTTAGATGTATTTATTGTGATTGAGAATCCATCTGAGCTTTCTATTATAAAACATGAAAGTGAACGGTTAGGTTTAACCCCTAAGTTAGGTTTGCGCTTAAAGCTGAATGCTATTGCTGAGGGTAATTGGCAGAACTCTGGTGGCAAAGATGCAAAGTTTGGTCTTGATGCTAAAGATATTTTGTATTGTTTAACTCAGCTGGAGCAATGGAATTGTCGTGCCTGGTTACAGCTGATCCATTTTCATATGGGTTCACAAATAACTAAACTGGATGAATTTGCTATCGGTTTGCAAGAAGCCATGGTGGTATTTGCAGAAGTTATTACACAGGGGTTTAAATTAGAGTACATTGACGTCGGTGGTGGTTTGGCAGTCGATTACGCGTCACAACACAATAGCAGCTACTTCTCGCGTGCATACAGTATACAAGAATATGCTGACATCATTGTTACTACAATAGTTAATTATTGTCAGCAAAATAATCTTTCGCTACCTATTGTCTTGAGTGAGAATGGTCGTGCGATCACTGCTCACCATGCCATGTTAATAACAAATATTGTTAAAGCGAGAGACCAGGAAGAACCTAAACTTTTATCTAAGTGTCCTGAAGAAGTAAGTCAGGATTTATATGAAAAAGGCGAGCAACTTCTAGGCCTAATCAAAAAAAATAGTGCTGATGCGGAAAAGCAAAAACAAGCTTTTGAAGCAATGTTGCAAGAAAAATTTTTAAGCGGTGAGATTAGTTTGCATGAACGTGCATGGGCAGAAAATATATTACAACAATGTGAATCTAATGTGCAGTTATTAGATGAAAATTTTTTACATCGCTCTATATCGGTTACTGAAAAATACTATTGTAACTTTTCTGTCTTTCAATCTATGCCTGACGTATGGGGTCTAAAGCAAATTTTTCCTATTACACCATTGACTAGATTGGACGAGCGACCTATTAAAGAAACACGACTACATGATCTGACTTGTGATTCTGATGGACAGATTCCTCATTATGCATTTAATAATATTATTCATGATTATATTACCCTGCATGAACTGTCTCATGATGAGGAGTATTTGCTTGGCTTTTTCTTGCTCGGAGCTTACCAGGAGGTATTAGGTGATATGCATAATTTATTTGGAGATACTCATGCATTAAATGTGGAGCAGGATAGCAAAGGTCAGTTACAATTTAGCGAAGTAGAAATTGGTGATTGTGTAAATGAGTTGTTAGCCAGTATCCACCTGCAAGGTGACCAGATCCTACAGCAGTGTCAGCAACACCTCAAACGGTCACAAGCGACGAACGTCACCGCAGAAGAGATGCTTGAGGAGATAAATAATGCACTCTATGGGTATACTTACCTAGATTCGATTGATCGACCAGCATATAGAATAAAAAGGTAGGGATATGCTTGCAATAAGCTTATTTTGGTTGGGTGTAGCACTTATCGCGCTAGCGGTATTGATGCTATTTTGGGATTCTTTCAAGCAGCATAAGTTATGGGGATTGGCCGGCCTTATTTTACTAGTACCGTTGGTCGTGCATATGGTCTTGCACTGGTCCGAGCTGAATGTACGTAAGGCATTCTATATTTTAATACTGGGTAGTTTGTCTCTGGTGGTCAGTATTGCCGGAGGTGCATTAACACAGTTGCCTTTTTTGGCGGGAAATGAAGTGGTTCAGGTGTTGAAAGAGAAAAATATAGCTCCATCTAAACAGGCGCCATTACCTAATCAAGAGCAGGCAGACGCAGCTGCACTTGCAGTTGAGGAAAATTATGATCCCTTGCTAACAGGTAGTGAGTACGAAACACTGGAAACCAAGGAAATTGTTCCTGAAGATATCAACAAAATCCATCCAAAAACTACTGCAGCACGTTATGAGGCGATAACAGAAGAAGAAAGAGTACTGGCAATAAACAAGTGGATTCGCTTAACCATGATTGACGGTAAAGTAGTTGAAGGTCGACTTACTAATCTGCTTGATGAAGCGGTTCTAGTTGAGTCCAGTGTTGATGGTGGTGTTTTGGGCTTTAGCTATAGTAATAATGAAATCAAAACTATGGCAGTCAGACTTGAAGAGGGAGAACAATTAGTAAAACCTGAGCCAGAAGCCGATAGCTTCGAATCTGAGTCAGTGGTTGAAGAGGTAGCAACAGATATACAAGGCAACGTGCAAGAAATTATCAGTGCCCCTAAAGCTGTTACTGAGCCGCTTGAACAACCGATAGTAGATGCTCCAATTGCTACGCATGAAGTCCAAACTGAAGTTGAAGTAATAACGCCTGAGATGCAAATTATTGAAGGGACAGTGGATGAACCATCGACAGATGATGCTCTGGATGTGATCGAAGAGATTGTTGATGATTCTAAATCAGTTCAGAATCCACTAGGGCAGTAGTTATGCAGTGTTATATATACCGCAGTTCTAAAAAACTGGATACGTATTTATATATACCAGATAAAGCTAAACTTGATGCGTTGCCTGATGGGTTGGATAAATTACTTGGGCATCTGGATTTTGTTATGCAACTTGATTTAAATAAAATCAAACGTCTTGAAAATGCAGATATCGAAGAAGTGAAAAAACGTTTGCTGGAGGATGAATTTTATTTGCAGTTGCCACGAGAACAACATATTGAAGTTTAGGTCTATAAGATTCCTCTAGTTGCACGTTTTAATTCGGCTAGGATTTCTTTCTGTAAATTGTCTAGTTCGGCAATTTTGTTTTCTGCCGCTCCACTCAACCAGGCTGTCTTTTCGTTTTTCTTTTTAGTGAAGTAATCCAGAATAAATTGCTCTGACATCAATACATAACGAATAGCCTGTTCCGGATCGACTTGGATAAATGGATTTTGTGCAATTTGAATGGCTGATTCTTCCTGGCCTTTGCAGAAGCGATTGAGCAAGTAGTAAAGAGAAATGCGCGCCGTGCGTAATGATTTGGCAACGCGTGCTTGAGAGCGTTCATTCAAGCTGGCATCAACAATAGTATCTAACCACAAAATCAAATCATTCTCTGAAATAACAATTTCTTTTTCATTGATTTCAGCGATTAGTTCTTGAATTCGGTTTTGTACAATCTCTTCCTCTTGTAAAGTTGCTTTGCGTTTAATAGTACGGTTCCATAAACCTTTAGTTTTTTCCAGCTCTTCTCTAAGTATGGCCAGTTCTTTCTTATGTTCAGCAGTAGTGGCTTCGTTGGCCTCAATAGCCTTTTTCTTTTCAAAAATGATTTTAGATAATAGCTTTAGCCTAAGAATATAGTATTCACCCAATGTGTTT
>JANQKJ010000247.1 GCA_028281205.1 Gammaproteobacteria bacterium | reverse complement strand
CACTGAAATCACTTGTTACTATTACTACTTCAAACACCTACTACTTCAAACACCAGAGTCATATATTCAATCACTGTATTCAATTCACTGAACCGCTTTAGTGCAGGCATTTGACTCGCATAGCTCACACAGTTCATATAATTCATATAATCCGCATAACATAATTCACCATACAAGGCTTAGTACATATGTTATACCGACATAAACTATAATAATAGAGGCCGAAAAAAGTATCAGATAAAAATATTAAATACCAGCTATTTCTTTAAATTTTTTCTTCGCAAATTTTTCGCTATAAGACTGTGCGCAACGCAACGATCCTTGCAAATTATTCGATCACTGTGTCGTAATATTTTTCATAGTTTAACAATTGAAAGCATAATGATTTTCTCTATCGCAATTGATCAGCGCATCAAGCTGCATAATCACTTCCAGAACAAGACATCAAATCGCACATGGGAGCAACCAAAAAACAATTGCACAACGGCGCTAGAGAATACAATTCGATCAACAAAAATAATGTATCTCGGCCAACAATATGACCGGCCGAAATACATTCAAAAAATAGATAATACCCTTTCTCAACACGTATCTTAGCGCTATAGGATGAACACAGATTGCGATCGTACGAATTAATAGTTAGTCAACTCTTACTGACTTACTTAATTTATTCTCGATCAAGTCAACTTCACGTCATGCCATATGTTAGAAAAATTGAACATGTAGCAAAACCGTATGCACAACCAATTTATTAGACAAAGCTAAAAATATTAGTTAAAACTTCTTAAATTTACCCGCAGAATTTTATTAGGTAACTCTATAGGCAAACCAAGAGCAGGTTGTGTAATAGGAAGCACGTCACTGTCAATGACATAAAGCCTACCATAGGCCCTCGTTGCGGTAGAAAGACCGATGGGCACATCTACACTAGAGCTCACATTGGCGGTTGAGTAACTGAAATCTGTAAACGACAGCCTTTGGATACCACCGTTATACACGACATACAGTTTGCCCCACACGAACTGAATGCCATCAGGCAGCAAAAACCTTAGCGGATCGCCATTAGGGTCAGGGTGCTGCCCAAAAGTGTCACCAGTAAAGCTCACTAAACTGACATCAGTTGGATCCTTTAGTGAAATGCGTACAATTTTAGCTGGCACAGAAACAGCAACCAGTAGATGGGAATTCGTTGGTGTTACCGCTATACCGTTCTGACCAAAAGCAATAGGCTGGGTAAAATCTGGTAGCAGCAGAGGGCTAGTCGCAAATATTTCTGCTACACCATTAGGGTCAGTTATCGCACTACGTGAAATTTTCAAAACACTTGGACCAAACGAGTCAGTTACATATGCATTCCCCCGACTATCCAATGCGATATCATTACAGAACAACGGTACAGGTAGATCAAACGCTTTTAACAACTTACCTGAATCCAGGCCAATGGCCAAAACCTGACTGACAGGAACATCGGGATTGGAAATAAAATCTATGCTACAAACCCAAAGAACTCGGCGAAATGGATTAACTGCCGCTCCCCCAAAAGATTGGTTAGACTCATTGGCTTGAAAAAAAACTGACTCGGCCCCAGTAAAACCCGATACTGTCGTTATCTTACCGCCGAAAGCGCTGGTTGCAAAAAACCGGTTGGTAAAAGGATCAAATGTAACACCTTCAGGCACTCTAAACGGCATCTCTGGAACACCTGTTTCACTCTCAAGAGGATATTCATCTTGTAAAAATCTAGCCCATGATTGTTCGGTATACGCCAATAGGATACCACCTAATAAAGTGGCCAAAATAATATATTGGTTGATAACATGCTTCATGTGTTTTTATCCTTTTATAAGTTAACCATGTAAAGTTAATCATGTATAAGTTAATCATACGAAAGACGAAACCACTTAAGTGGATATACAAAATACGAATACTGCGGATAAACACACCAAGCCAACTCCATTGGCATTCAAATGGCTGGACCAATATACAATGTAAAAGGTACAAGTCTATTCATATATACGCAGTCTGTAAGAAAGATCGGTATGCTACGCTAAACGAGCATCTAAATTCAACATCATATCTAGTAGACCTAAATCACTAACACTGCGAATAAACACGACAAATTTATTTAAAGTAAGCCCATTTAAAGCAAGCCCAGCTTTATCAAGCCAATTCAGCGAAACCACAGTCAATAACTACGGCTAAATCGTAATGCAATAGGTCAACATGACGACCGGCATTTCCTACGACAAGGGTATCAATTTTTCCTACAACTCGTGACATTATCATGACCACACTAACTCGCTAACACGTGCTCTCAATAGGAGTAATCAACATGACTAAACCAAGGCCTGATGTCGTCCCATATTAAGATCATGTATACATGGGCGAAAGGAGTATCTATTCAACCTCTGTCAGACAGGAGACCTCAACACGATTAATGGCCAACAAATTACTCTTTTACTAACTCACTAAAACATATAACTTAAGTTAGATATTGCTATTTCTTTGCCAACAACGAACCCATCTTTCACCCGTCCAAATATGCAAGATTAGTTCATCACAACCGTTGTCCCGAGTTTACAATCAATACCAAGCATTGCCCTAACACTACTCGGTCAACCGCACCCTGGACCGACTCTACTTAATATTTCTACATGCATTTCAATTACTTATTCACCAAAACTAGGCTAAACAACTAAATCCAAAACATATTTCCAATAATGGCTTCATCCTAAAAACCGCGATATAGCTTTGACACAAGCAGATTTTGGGATTATATTCCCAACAAATTAATTGGGAATATAATCCCAATCATAAATCATGTTTGAAAACGACATACTCAAGCCATCCCTTTGGCCTAGACACCATTTTTGCAGTTAAATATTTGGAGTAGGGGAAATGACGAACTTGCTATTTTGCAGCGGACATCCAGATTTCTACACAAGAATCATTAAATCCTTAAACGATAACGCCACAATTGATAGCGCGGATTCCATGCATAAGTGCCTATGCGCTCTTTCTCTTAACCTGTATGATTTTATTATTTACGAATACGATCAGGCTCACTTTACCCATGACAATTTATTAAAATTATTAAAAAAACGTCCCTCGCAACGAGTCGTTGGTGTCTATAGTCACACTGACTGCGACGAAATCAAAAATCACCTTAGCAGTGGTTTGAGCGGTATTGTGGCAAAAGAAGAATTCGAAGCCATTTATAAAGATTTAATCGAAATACTGTATTTCGGTGGCGTATATATTTCAAAAAAACTTCATAATGCAGCTAAACAGTCAAGTGTAACAAGCTTTACTCCTTCGTTCCCAGTCACTGCCACACTATCTAACACTAGCAACAGCCTCAATAACGATACTCATAAACAGTTGCGGAGAAACGAAAATAAAAACCTAACACCGAGACAACATGAAATTTTCGTACATGTGACTGAAGGCATGAGTAATCGTGAAATCGCCATTGCACTCGATATCGCAGAGGGCACCGTAAAAGCCCACCTAAATACGATCTATAAAAAGTTAGAAATTTCAAACCGCTTTCAAATCTTTCGCTATTTAGAACCCAGCTCTGAAACGTCTCAAGCAATGCAAAAACAAAAGCAAGATGCTTTATGTTACCTATAATCCCCAGGTTAGCGCTTTACCTATACCATTAATTGGGAATATAATCTCACCCTGATTGTTTTTCGCACGTCCAGTAAGCGGCTCCTCCACCATCGAATGTCTATTCATAGGTGGTTTATTCGTCAGTGAACGGCGCTTAAATCACAATTACATATAGCATATAGATAAACAGCGACTAAATAGCTTCCTTATAACAATAGGCAAGTCACTATGAATTATAAGTATGAATAACAACTATGGATAACAATAGTCAAGTTATAGATATCAACCACAGTGAGACTGCTGCCACTTTAAGCTAATTATTGCCAATCATTTACCCTACATGGAAAAAGTAAGAAGCGTCCTCAATAAGTCTCTGGTAAAGCTCATGAAACCGTTAGTAAGAATTTTACTAAAGCACGGTGTTTCACATGCGGAGTTTACAGAACTCGTTAAACTCGTCTATGTAGAAGTAGCTAATACAGAATTTCATATTGATGGTCGCAAACAGAGTACTTCACGCGTATCCGTGCTAACCGGCATCAACCGTAAAGAAGTCACTCGAGTAAAAAAAGTAATCGAAGACAATATTGATAATGAGCCCGCATCACAAAACAGAGCATTGCGAGTTATTAGCGGCTGGCTGCGGGATGAAAGATTTCACACGGCAGATGGTAAAGCAAAAGAATTGCC
>JANQKJ010000180.1 GCA_028281205.1 Gammaproteobacteria bacterium | reverse complement strand
TTGTATTCAATAAATTGAAATTACATATTTAGACCGAATTTATCACCCTACCCCCTGTCGAAACCATCGTGCATAAAAAAATAACTAAATTTCTAATTGCCTGGCTAGTGACGCTTGTATCACTCAATAGCGTGGCAATGGAAAACTCCACGCTATCACCAACTGTTGACCACTTACGTGCAACAAAAATTATTACTGATTTTTTGGGCCGGTATCATTATCGCCGAGTGGAATTAGATGACGAATTTTCCGCCACAATTTTTAAAAACTTCCTGGATACATTAGATCCTACTAGAAGCTATTTTCTGGCTACAGATATTGCACGTTTTGATAAATATAAATTTACTCTCGATGATGCATTACGCTCAAACAATCTACTGCCTGCCTATTCAATATTCTCTACTTATCAAAAAAGAGTAGAAGAACGTATTACTTACGCGTTATTACTGATTGAGAAAGAATTCGATTTTGATAAAGACGAAAGCTTTAATATTGAGAGAGATGATGCCACCTGGCCCTACACACTAGAGCAACAAAATGATTTATGGCGCAAGCGTATAAAAAACGATAAGTTGTCTTTAGTTCTGGCCAAGAAAAAACAAGATGAAATTAAAACAACATTAAATAAAAGATATAGCAGTGTACTGAAGCGTACCAACCAGCTTGATGAAAATGACATTTTTCAACTTTATATTAATGCTTACGCAACTGCGATAGACCCGCACACAAGTTACTTATCACCGCGCTCGTTCGATAATTTTGAAATTCGCATGAGTTTATCTCTCGAAGGCATTGGTGCGTTATTACGCACTGATGGTGATCATACCGTGGTTGAACGTATCATACCTGGTGGTCCGGCCGACCTGGGTGATTTGTTACATGCTAAAGACAAAATCATTGGCATCTCACAACAAGGTGAAAAAAGCTTCACTGATGTAGTTGGCTGGCGCCTGGAAGAAGTTGTCGAGCTTATCCGCGGCCCCAAAGACACCGTAGTTAAGTTACAAATATTGCCAGGAGACAAAGGTGATGGTGCAGCAGTAGAAGAAATTGCGATTACACGCAATAAAATAAAACTGGAAGAACAGGCTGCTACTAAAAATATTATCGAGGTACCGCAAGGCAACAAAACTGAAAAAGTAGGCATTATTACTGTGCCGACTTTCTACTTAGACTTTAATGCCTTCCAAAATGGTGAAGAAGACTACCGTAGTACTACACGCGATGTACATCGCTTGCTAGGTGAATTAAGCGCAGAGAATGTTGACTCACTGGTATTAGATTTACGTTCCAATGGCGGCGGCTCACTTATCGAAGCCACACAACTTACTGGATTATTTATTGATAAAGGTCCTGTTGTACAAGTACGTGACTCCAGCGGACATATCGAAATACATAAAGATAAAGATGAAAACATTTCCTATCACGGACCTATGGTCGTGCTTGTCGACCGCTTCAGTGCCTCGGCCTCAGAAATTGTTGCCAGTGCCTTACAAGATTATGGCCGCGCAGTCATTGTCGGTGAAACTACCTTTGGCAAAGGTTCAGTCCAGCAGTTAGTAGATTTAAATCGATTTGGACGTAAAAACGATGCAAACCTAGGCCAACTAAAAGCCACTATTGCCCAATACTACCGAATCAATGGTGAAAGTACTCAACACCGAGGTGTTGAACCCGACATCCCCTTTGAAGCAGCTTACGATAAATCTAAACAAGGCGAGCGCGGCTTAGATAATGCCTTACCATGGACAAAGATCTCTCCTACTCAGTTTGATAATCGCCATATCTCGAAAGACATTATCAGCAATTTATCTAAAAGACATTTTGAACGAACCAATGAAGATGAAAAATATCAATCACTGATTAAGCTGTATAATCTAAACGAAGCATTACAAAACCAAACCGAGCTATCGCTAAACCAAGCTAAGCGTAAAAAGACTTTTAATAAGTTAGAAAGTGATCGCAAACAATATGAAAAGCTAATTGGCCTTAATGAATCTGATGAGGGTGAAAATAGCGATAACGCCGCTAGCCCTGATATCAGTAGCGATATTTTACTCATCGAAGCTGCGCAAATTTCTGCCGATTTAAATCATTACTGGAGCAAAGATGCACAAAGAATGGTTGTGCAGCAATAAAGTTAATCCACTTACTGTTGAATAACTGATAACAGCATTTTTATCCCCAATACCAGCAAGAATAGCGAGAACACTTTTTTTAACACTGGCACAGGTAGTCTATGTGCCAGCTTCGCTCCTAATGGCGCTGTAAAATAACTCACTAATGAGATCAGTAATACTGCAGGTAAGTATATAAAACCGAACAAGTAATCTTGCTTGAACGAAGAACTCCAGCCATTAATCAAATAACCCAACGTACCTGCCACCGCAATAGGAAAACCTACCGCTGCTGATGTCCCAATTGCCTTTTTAATATTTACATTGTGCCAGGTTAAAAAAGGCACCGTTAGACTCCCGCCACCAATGGCCACAATAGCAGACACCCCACCAATACCGGCACCGATAGATACAAGAGCAGTTTTACCTGGCATTATGCGTGAAGATTTAGGCTGGATATTTAAAAACATCTGCAGGGATACATAAGCCATAAATATGGCAAAGAAAACCGCCAGAGCATGGGAACTGATATGTGTAACCAAATATGTTGCAGCAAATGTCCCAAGCAATACACCAGGAACCATTACTTTTACTACATGCCAAAGTATGCCTTGATGTTGTTGATGCGCATACAAACTGGATGCCGAGGTAACAATAATCGACGCCATAGATGTGCCTAGCGCTAAATGCACTACATAATCTACTGGAACATTTTTATACAGGAAGTATGCTGTTAATACGGGCACCATAATACCACCACCGCCGATACCCAAAAGGCCGGCGAAAAAACCGACCACTGCACCTAATAATAAAAAGATAATAACAGTATCTAGTGCAAACACAGTTTAGCTGACAATAGCATCAAATATATGGAAACCTCCAATATAGGTACCAAAAACAGAACCTATAGTGCTTAATAAAAAGACTAATATTAAGCGTGCGACACGATTGGAACGCCAACCGGAAAATTTAGTGGTATCTATGCGTACATTTTCAAAATCTTTAATGGTTGGCTTGCGCAAATACAATTCCACCGCAGAAGTTACTACTCCCGCACCAATAGTAGGGTTCAGAGACGTCAATGGTGCTGCTAAAAACGCGGTGATCACAGTTAAAATATGCGCCCCAGCAATGGCAGCGCCCAACGCTGATAGGCCACCATTAATTAATATCCAATTAACAACTAAACTCCAACCCAAATCGCTACTCTTACTAAAGCCGATAGCAAAACCAGCTAATACTAAGGCTACAATGATCCAAGGAATGTATTTACCTATACCGGATCCTTTAGGTAAGTGAGTAAGCTGTTGCAATATTTCTTCTGACGATCCACTGCCACTGTTAAGTGTTTGCTTAATTCCTGCGAGATGCCCTGCACCTACTACTGCAAGTATATTTTTACTTTTAGGCTTATCTGCAACCTGATTCAACTTTGCAGACATATACTGGTCGCGCTCAGAAATTAATGGGCTGAACAAGTCGCTGGCAGAATCGGCAAATTGTGAAAATGTACTTTCTAATACATCGCCGGTTTTTAGTTTTTCAATTTCTTCTTCAGTTACTTTTTCATTGGTTAACACACTGGCAACCAAACCAGAAATCACATATAGTTTTCTCCACCAGGGTATATTGCGATACAAACGCTTTAAAGTAATTCCCACATCGCGATCAATCAACTCAAGCTGTAAATCTTTATCGTGTGCAAGTTCTATTGCTACCCGCATTTCTTCGCCAGGTTGTACATCAAACTGTTCTGCCAGACGTTGCTGGTAAGCACCTAACGCCAAACTTGCAGCAACCATACTGGCTTTTTTTGTTTTGATCACTTCAAACAAATCCATATCAGCCAATGCATTCGGATTAACAATTGATTTATAACGGCTCTCACATAACTCAATCGCAATTGTGTCAAATTGATTGCTTTCAATTAACTCACGCACTGCATTAGCACTGGCTTTAGACACATGCGCAGTACCCAGGATAGTAATATTGGTATTGTTAACTTGAATCTCTTCGATAGGTTGAGACTCAATTTGTGATTCATTCATGAGACGTTATGGTAGGTATTAATATTCGGAATATTTCTTGGAACTGCCTTTGACTTTATCAACAGGATATCTTTGGTCGTTTATTGACATTTTCTGCCTGGTGATATCTACCAGGTCGATATTAAGCTGGTCGCAAATCCTTAGTAAGTAAATAAATATATCTGCAACTTCATAACTCACCAACTGGTGTTTTGCATCACCGAGCGCGTAACTTGCCTGATCATTCATCCATTGGAAATGCTCCAGTAATTCTGAGGCTTCAACAGACAAGGCCATAGATAAGTTTTTAGGACTGTGGAATTGCTCCCAATCACGGTCTTTGGCGAATTTTCTCAATGCCAGCATAAGCTCTTTTACTTCTGAATCTTCCATTATTATTGTGCCGCTGAAATCTTTACGGGTTGCTGTTGTTCTGTTTTCATTTCGATTAATTGTTTGACCGTAAGTTCATCTAATTCTCGGTCTATAGAATTTTCTATACGCTGAATAATCGGACTTGCTAAATCAGAGGAGGCATTATGCCTAACTATTGGAGAAAAGATGGCGTAACTTGTACGAATTGCTCGATAAACTTCTGCAACGGTCAAATTCTCAAGCGGAATAGCAGGCGTATAAGCCGGATTTACATTACTCACGCAGTGTAATATTCCCGCTTCTTCATAACACTGTAAGATTTCTTCCACAGATTGTTTGGCACACGCAAGTTCATCAACTATAGCGCTAGTACTGACCGGTGAATTACGCTCATAAAAGCGGCTCGCAATAATGATTAACACCTTTAACGCCAAATACTCACGATCCTGATTATTCAGCATCACACTACGCGTCTTAGTGACTAAATATTCAGGATACTGACGGTAAAATGCAATACTTGAACCCAGCAATAAAATCAGCCAGCTAAGATATAGCCATGTCATAAAAAAGAAGATTATAGCAAAGCCTGCATAAATCGCGGTTTGTGTGGAAGACTGCGCGATAAATAACGCATAAACGTAACCAACCGATTGCCATAAAATTCCTGCTGCGATCCCTCCAGTCAGTGCAGGTATAAAACGCACTTTAGTATTAGGAACAAATGTATAAACAAAAGTAAATGCCGCAATAATTAATAAATATGGAATTAACTTTGTGAATAGTGCTAACAAAGTGCCAAAAGGTTCAATGCTAACCAAACTTTGTGTTACAGAGTTGTTTAGCAGACTTGCTGTTGTACCCATGGCAGTAAACACCAAAACCGGACCCACCATAAGTACACTTAAATAACTACTAAAACGTTCAGCAAATGAACGCGTCTTACTTATACGCCAAGTGTAGTTGAATGCTTCTTCAACTTTAGTCAAGAGAGAAATGACCGAATAAAATAAAAACGCAATACCTATTGCGCCAAGCAATCCAACTTTGACATTATCAACAAATCCAATAATGTTGTCAGTTAGCTCGATTGCTTTCTCACCCAGCGGAGCGAACAAATTTAGCAAGGCCGGTTCAATTTGATTATGCACATCGAATGCTTTCAAGACAGAAAAACTGACCGCGATCAAAGGTACAAATGACAATATTGTTGTAAACACAAGTGACATGGCGCGCAGGTTTAACTGGCCATTAGATAAATCGGTAAAGATCAAATAAACAAAACGCACAACACTAATTAACATGCGCATCAGCAGTGGCTGGGATCTAATGTCCACCTTCCATATAGAATCAGTAATAAA
>JANQKJ010000109.1 GCA_028281205.1 Gammaproteobacteria bacterium | reverse complement strand
ATTTTGTAGCCGTGAGCTTTGTTTAAATAATTCCTTTTCAGCAACCTCAGAGAATAAAGAGGTGTCTATGGTAATATTTTCTTTTGGTGCTTTTTTAAGGATATTTCTAATGCGTTTATTTCCTGCCGCGAGACTGTCAGCTTCTGATAATGATCGAAAATGTTGCACAGCCTTAATGCGATCAGCAAAATCTAACAAGTGTGTGGGTGTTACACTACGCACCGCTTCGAAAGTATCGGGTTCAATTCCCTGTTCGGTAAAGTAGCTGCGCAATCTTTCCAGGATAAAATCAAAAACTTCTTGCTCAATATCGCTTACATCTAATTTGTCTATAAGAAGTTGTGACGATTTTGCCAGTAATGCCGTTAAGTCAAAATCAACTTTACCCTCTATAGCAATTCGTACTACACTTAATGCTGCACGCCTTAGGGCATAGGGGTCTTTAACACCACTGGGCTTTTTGCCGGTAGCAAAAATACCAATTAAAGTATCAATACGATCACATAATGCGACTACTTTCCCCGCGGGAGATGTTGGTAGCTTGCTGCCAGATTGTAGCGGTAGATAATGTTCTTCAATCGCGTTTGCTACTTCATCAGCCTCGTTATCATTGAACGCATAATAACGTCCCATAATACCTTGTAATTTAGGGAATTCATTGACCATATCAGTCAATAAATCAGTTTTACATAACTGTGCTGCACGTACGGCATGTTGCTCATCAAGGTTTATTTGTTGACAAAGAGTTTTAGCCAGTGCCTGGACTCTTTGTGTTTTTTCGTAAACAGAACCTAATTGTTTTTCAAATAAAATGCCCTTGAGTTCTTCTATGCGGCTATCCAAAGTTTTTTCTTTGTCTCGAGTCCAGAAAAAGCCTGCATCATTAAATCTGGGCTTAATGACACGTTCGTTGCCGCGTTTTATTGTGTCGGGGTTAGAACTTTCAATATTTGCAATAGTAATAAAGAAAGGTAGTAAAGTATGCTCTTCACTGGAAAACATTGGGAAATAGCGCTGTGCTTCCTGCATAGTAACGACCAATGCCTCATGCGGAATAGTAAGAAACTCCTGTGAAAATTCTCCTACCACGGCACACGGCCATTCGACTAAGTTGGTCACCTCTTCCAATAAAGAAGCGGGTGAATTCAATACTGCATTATGTTTGCTGGCACAGTCGTTAAGCATAGCGGTGATTTTATTTTTACGCTGTTCAAAGTCAGCAATAACATAAGCATTGTTCAACGATGATTCATAATCATCAGCGTGTGAGAGTGCGATGGCATCAGGTGCATGAAACCTGTGGCCATAGGTTTTATTGCCGGCTTTGATACCTTTAATAGTACAGGCCAGCACATTACTACCATGCATAACAGTAACCCAATGTATAGGGCGTACAAACTCAATATCATCATTTCCCCAACGCATGGGTCTGGGAATTGGCAGTTTATTTAAACCTTGTTCAATAATATTTGGCAGTAGTTCACTTAGGGGTTTTCCAGCAATGCGCGATTTGAAATATAACCATGAACCCTTATCTGTTTCTAATGTCTCCAGATCTTGCATTTCCACGTTGCAAGACTTGGCAAACCCTAGCGCAGCTTTTGTGGGTTGGCCTTGGTCATCGTAGGCGGCTTTTATAGCCGGTCCTTTACGTTCAATGTCTTGCTCTGGTTGTTGTGAACTACATTGTGAAACTATAAGTGCAAGTCGTCTTGGTGTGACATAAGGTTTTACATCTTTATATGTAAAGCCAGCTGCTTTCAGTTCAGAAGAAATATAAGACACTAAAGCATCACTCAAATTTTTTGCTGCAGTGGGAGGTAATTCTTCAGTACCAATTTCAACTAGTAATGTATCAGTGTTCATAATTGCTTATTAAATCTTGAACTAGTCATTGGTCAGCAGAAGATAGCAGGGGGAAACCCAGGCTTTCCCTTGATTCCAAGTAATTAGTAGCGACTAATCTTGCCAGTGTTCTTATGCGTAAAATATATTGCTGACGTTCAGTGACAGAAATAACTTGTCTTGCATCCAGTAAATTAAATACATGCGAAGCCTTTAGTACCTGTTCATAGGCAGGCAATGGCAAATTATTTTCAATTAAGCGGCTACATTCTTTTTCGCTAGCATTGAATTCAGTAAAAAGTTGCGTGGTGTCAGCAAGTTCAAAATTATATTTAGATTGTTCAACTTCGTTTTGATGGAACATATCGCCATAACTAACATTGGCATTCCAATCCAGTTGGTAGATGTCGTCTTTACCTTGGAGATACATTGCCAGCCGCTCTAGGCCATAAGTAATTTCACCCGTCACAGGTTTGCAGTTAATACCACCGACTTGTTGGAAGTAAGTAAACTGTGACACTTCCATACCGTTTAGCCATACTTCCCAGCCTAGTCCCCATGCTCCAAGTGTTGGGGATTCCCAATTATCTTCCACAAAACGGATGTCGTGCTCTAAAGGGTCTATGCCTAGTTGTTGAAGTGATTGCAGGTATAGCTCTTGAATATTATCCGGTGAAGGTTTGAGTACCACCTGAAATTGGTAGTAATGCTGTAAACGATTTGGGTTGTCGCCATAACGTCCGTCTGTTGGGCGTCGACAAGGTTGTGCATAAGCAGCCGACCATGGTTCGGGTCCAATGGCGCGCAGGAAAGTCCCAGGGTGAAATGTACCGGCACCCATTTCTTTATCGAACGGTTGCAATAAGGCGCATCCCTGATCTGCCCAATAATTCTGTATGGTCAAAATAAGAGATTGGAAGTTAACTGACTTTGTCACAGGTCTCGCGTGTTGATCGAGTGAGAGGCGGGATTGTACCTCGAACATCAATGAATACGAGTATTATTTTGTCAAACTGTGGCTAAGTATGGAGAGAAGTGATTGCAAGCCTGTCACAAGACATCCATGTCTTGACAGATTTCATCCTGAAAATGCAATCTTCCTTGAAATCTCAAGTCCTTGCACTTGGTTTACCATCCTTAGTAAACCAGGCCCTCCCTGAGCTTGAGACTGATTCTTAAAGTTAAGTAGTTATCAAACCCGTAACGGCCTTGTTAACAGAGGCTTGATAGCAAACTTTATTTTTTGGTTCACTGCTAAGAATCATCCAGAGACTAAGCCATCCTTGTGAAGCCAAAATAAATTAAGTCTGTTTACTTGTGGGTACATGGTGCAAACGCTATGCCAAATTCACATATATGGATTAAGTGTCAACATATAACTTACTGATTTATATAAATTATTTAAAAATCGGTGGCATGCTTGCTAAGATAAACGGGTTAAATACTACTAGTAAAAGTGCGCGGAACTAATTCAAATTTAAGCAATTTCTGGCGTATGCTGACAAAATATGACGGCAAAGATGACATATCTGCTAATTTACTTTATAAGTTCATCTCGGGGAGCATTTGATGGATTCAACACCCACGGATATCTTGTCCACACTGTTTGCACCATTTAAGGGCATTTGGCCATTTGATCGCACCAAAATAGATCAGTCTAGGGTGATGGAGTTAGAGCTTGCCTGCTAACTAGTTGATTTTACTCGTTAATTGACTGGCACATATCATGCAACGTGGTTATGACTAAAACTACGAAAAATACTAATAAACTCGGCCACATTACCGGTTAACTACAATTTAAAAATAGGAGTTTCTAGATGTCCGCAGGTGACGTTTTAAAAATGATAAAAGACAACGACGTTCGTTACGTCGATTTACGCTTCACTGATTCGAGAGGCAAAGAGCAGCATGTGTCAGTTCCCGCACATTCTATCGATGAAAGTATTTTTGAATCAGGCAAAATGTTTGATGGTTCTTCAATTGCAGGATGGAAAGGTATTAATGAGTCCGACATGATCCTGATGCCTGATGTTAGTACCGCTGTGATGGATCCATTTTTCAGTGACCCTACGTTAATTTTGCGCTGTGATATTTTAGAGCCATCAACAATGCAGGGATACCAGCGTGACCCACGTTCTGTGGCTAAACGTGCAGAAGCTTACTTAGAGTCCAGCGGTGTTGGTGATACTGCATTCTTTGGGCCAGAGCCGGAATTCTTTGTATTTGATGATGTGCGCTGGAAAAATGAAATGTCAGGTGCGTCATTTGAAATTAATTCGGAAGAAGCAGCATGGGCATGTAACCAGGTTCATGAGGACGGCAATATTGGCCACCGCCCTGGTGTTAAAGGTGGTTATTTCCCAGTGCCTCCAGTTGATTCATTACAGGACGTGCGTTCGGCAATGTGCCAAGTACTTGAAGAAATGGGCGTGCAGACAGAGGTACATCACCATGAAGTGGGTACTGCCGGACAATGTGAGATTGGTACACGTTTTAACACTCTGACAACACGTGCCGACCACAACCAAATCTTAAAGTACGTTGTGCTTAATGTTGCCCATAATTACGGTAAAACAGCGACATTCATGCCTAAGCCACTAGTGGGTGACAATGGTAATGGTATGCATGTGCATATGTCTTTAGCTAAAGATGGTGAGAATCTATTTGCAGGTGACAAATACGGTAATCTCTCTCAAACAGCACTTTATTACATTGGCGGAATTTTAAAACATGCTAGAGCAATAAATGCTTTTTCAAATGGCTCAACCAACAGTTACAAGCGTTTAGTGCCAGGTTTCGAAGCTCCGGTAATGCTGGCTTACTCAGCAAGAAACCGCTCTGCTTCGATTCGTATTCCATATGAATCTAATCCTAAGGCACGCCGTATAGAGGTACGTTTTGGTGATGCTTCAGCTAACCCATACTTCACTTTTGCGGCGATGTTAATGGCTGGTCTTGACGGCATCCAGAATCAGATTGATCCAGGCGATGCGAATGACAAGGATCTTTATGATCTACCGCCTGAAGAAGATTCTGCGATTCCAAAAGTATGCGCATCGCTGGAAGAAGCACTTGCTGCACTAGACAAGGATCGAGAGTTCCTAAAAGCAGGCGGTGTATTCTCCGATGATGCGATTGATGGTTATATTGATCTTAAAATGGAAGAAGTTACTGCCTTGCGCATGTCGACTCATCCAGTTGAATTTGATATGTACTATAGTTGCTAGTATCAAAATCGTTAATCTAGTCGTAAAAACGCCCCGTAGCGGGGCGTGTTTTTTTGCAACCATGAGGTAAATTAGGTATCTAATAACCATACCAACACGGAAACTGGTTTGATGAAGGTACTGTTAATATTTTTTATAACACTGCTGCCGCATTTAGGTGCGCAGGCAGAGTTGTTTAAATGGAAACATGCAGATGGCAATCTGATCTATTCAGATCAGCCGCCTCCTGGGCATAGCAAAGAAGATACTCAAGTAGATAAAGAGAGTCTTCCCCAGATAATTAGCGTGCCTGCACCGGAGACCCCGAGTATCTCCACAAGTAGCTCCAGCACCAAAGAGCAACCAACACAGCGTTATCAGTCTCTGTCCATTATTGAGCCGGTTCATGATACTGCCGTAAGAGAAAATTCGGGAAAAGTGAAGATATCTGTACAGGTTGAACCGTATATCTTCGTCGAACGTGGCCATATCTTGGTAATTTATATGGACGGAAATGAGGTCTCCCGAGGCGAGCAAACCACGGTGGTTCTGGATAATGTAGATCGCGGCACTCACACTATTAAGGCCAGCATTCTTAATAGAAATGGCCAGGTTATCAAAGAGACGGGCATTACTAGCTTCACACTCCAAAGATTTCACATCTAAAAGCACCCTAAAATGACTATTGCACC
Source organism: Gammaproteobacteria bacterium (assembly GCA_028281205.1). Lineage (GTDB taxonomy): Bacteria > Pseudomonadota > Gammaproteobacteria > UBA4575 > UBA4575 > UBA1858. Next base: position 25,468 of record JANQKJ010000109.1, on the reverse strand, counting down.
AAAAGTGTGCAGTAGTATTCTGAGCAATACTTGAAGTTGCACTGCTATGGCAGTGTTAATACGTCTAATTGCGCTGTTTTAAACCAAAATAGCTGAAATCACCTGAATTAACCGAGTTGGTTCAGAACTTGCAGATTAATTGCCCATGAAGGATAGCTTTTATTCATCAATAGTTGACTATCAGTCAACAGCAGTTTTATTACTCAATAAACAATGCGAGTTGGAATTCATGAATCCTGCAGCCGAGGCAATATTTAGCGTCAGCAGTAAACGAGCTAAAGGCGTCACATTCTCTTCGATGCTAGTCAACGAAGGAGACGACTTTTATATACGCTTGCATGATTCTATTCGTAGAGGTCAATCATGGACGGAACACGAGTGTTTGTTGCGCGTGGCCGATAACAAAGAAGTGACTGCTAATTGCACGATTAACCCAGTGCAATTTGATGCTGATGAGAAAGTACTAGTTGAAATTGTGCCACTTGACCGGCAGTTAAAAATATTAAAAGAAAATCATCTTTTAAAAGAACATCAGGCAACACGCAGTATGTTGCGCGGTATGGCACATGAAATTAAAAATCCATTAGGTGGGTTACGTGGTGCTGCACAGTTACTTGAATCAGAGCTGGATAATGATGAACTGACGGAATACACCGGCATTATCATCAAAGAAGCTGACCGCTTACATAAATTAGTTGATCGCATGTTAGGCCCTAACATGGTGCCAAACAAAATGCCGCATAACATTCATGAAGTGTTACATCATGTGTATAGCTTAGTGTCAGCTGATAACCATAAAAACATTCGCTTTAGAATTGATTACGACCCAAGTATTCCCATGATTAATTTCGATAGGGATTTACTGGTTCAGGCAATTCTGAATATTACACGTAACGCGATACGTGCAGTAAATGAAGAGGGCGAAATAATTTTTAAAACCAGAGTTTTAAGGCGCTACACCATTAATGGTATTGCGCATAAGTTAGTAGCTTGTGTCAGTGTGATTGATAACGGGCCGGGTATTCCTGACGACATTGCCGCGAAAATATTTTTCCCCATGGTGTCGGGACAAACAGATGGCACTGGCTTGGGCCTGGCTATTTCTCAAATGTTAATTAATCAGCACAACGGCCTTATTGAGTTTGATTCAACAAAAGGCAAAACAGAATTTAAAGTAATGCTGCCGATTGAAAATGCAGCATAGGTATTTTAGAGATTATTAGTTATGAAAAATGATGTATGGGTAATCGATGATGATCGTTCAATAAGGTGGGTATTGGAACGCGCACTAAAAAAAGCAGACCTGGGAGTAACGCTATTTGATTCCGCAAATAACGCAATCCAGGCATTAGCGACTTCAACACCGCAAGTGATAATTACAGATGTGCGCATGCCGGGAATGGATGGCTTTCAATTTCTGGAGAAGGTGCAAACTCAGCACCCTGAATTACCAGTGATTGTTATGACGGCGCATTCAGATTTAGACAATGCAGTGAATGCCTATCAAGGTGGAGCATTTGAATACCTGCCTAAACCTTTTGATGTTGAAGAAGCAGTTGAGTTAACCAAGCGTGCTTGTCAGTCAAGTGATGATGTTGCCCTGCCAGATGCAGTTGTAGATGAAGTACCGGAGATTATTGGTGAATCGCAGGCAATGCAGGATGTATTCCGGGCTATAGGCAGACTGTCACGCTCCAGCATTACTGTACTCATTAACGGTGAAACAGGAACCGGAAAAGAATTAGTCGCACATGCATTGCATAAACATTCTTTACGTAGCTCCAAACCTTTTATTGCCTTGAACATGGCGGCCATACCTAAAGACCTGCTTGAATCAGAATTGTTTGGCCACGAGAAAGGTGCGTTTACAGGTGCACAAGGCCAGCGTCGCGGGCGTTTTGAACAAGCTAATATGGGCACCTTGTTTCTGGATGAAATTGGTGATATGCCGGCTGATTTGCAAACCCGCTTATTGCGTGTGTTAGCCGATGGGGAATTCTATCGCGTAGGAGGGCATGAACCTGTTAAGGCGGATGTACGCATCATCGCTGCAACCCACCAAAACTTACAAGAGCTAGTTGAGAAAGGTGAGTTTCGTGAAGATTTAATGCATAGGTTAAATGTAATCCGCATTAAAGTGCCTGCGTTGCGCGAGAGACGTCAGGATATTCCTTTATTGCTTAAACATTTCCTTACTGCAGCAGCCAAGGAACTGGAAGTAGAGGCCAAACAACTTGAGAGTGAAGTTGTCACTTATCTAAGTAATCTGGAGTGGTCAGGTAATGTCAGACAATTAGAAAACCTTTGCCGTTGGCTGACAGTCATGGCATCCGGCAAAACAATTCACCTGGAAGACCTGCCGCGTGAATTAAAAGAAAGCTCAGCACCAAGTGAGGTGAATGGTAGCTGGCAATCTATGTTGGCCGGTTGGGCAGATCAAAAACTGGATAATGGTGAAGCCGACATCCTGCAAGACGCCATGCCGCAGTTTGAAAAAGTATTAATTGAATCTGCTATGAAAAAAACAGGTGGAAGACGTCAGCGTGCAGCCAAGCTTTTAGGTTGGGGGCGGAATACTCTAACGCGTAAAATCCAGGAACTGCGTATGTATGAATATAGCAACAAGACACTTGGTGGCCAGCAAGATTGAGTTTAGCAAACGGTTAAGCACAGGTGTGCGTTTGCCCATATTTTGGTTGAGCGAATTGTTAGGCATTGGTTATTACCGTTGGGGCTCAGCTGGGTCGTTATCATTTTCGCCAATAACCTTCCAATGTCCACTTAAAAGGCGATTTGCTTCGCTAATATAATTTTGTCGATATTCTGGTGAAGTAAAACGCAATGTAAAAAGGCCATTATTTGCTTCCCACTCATTTCTTTTTGTTCCACCCCAGCCAATTTGCGGATACTCTTCTTTCTCTGAGTACTGACACAAAGCTCGCAAACAGTGAAGCACTGCTGGATCGTCTGTTTTACAAGTAACACTGTAGTGATATTTTTCGTGGTTTGAAGACATTCCTACCCCTTCTCTTTAGATGCCTAACGGTTGAGCTAACGAGCGAGCGCGTGTAGCGCAAGTCCTGAGTTGAGCGATTTGTTATGTCTTTCATGATTAATCATCATATTTATACGCACAAACCTCTTCCATTATGTTTAATGTTTGCTTGAAATGTTTGAGGTCATATGTGTACCTGTGTAGTTGATGTTTATCTCGAAATTGTATATTTAGCTCATTGCCGTTAATCATTTCTTTAATATTCATTTTAGGAACAGCGGACTGCAAGCTATGTTTTATTTGGAACCATGGGTATTCCATTTTTGGTTTATCATCAATTGAGATCATCACATCCAATGCATTGGGATCATCTATTTTCAATACTGATTGAGTAAGCAAGCCCATTCTATATTGTTTTCGTTTCTTATCAGACTGAGAGCAAATTAAAAACAACTGAGGTAATGTTGTGTTAGCATCAGACTTTTCTATTCCATATACCATGGATGACATCTTTTCTTTATCGAAAGTGACAGCCCAATTGTCTAACCTGAAGCCGGATTTTTCTGCCATAACACTCGTAGGCAATGCTAACAACAAAGCTATTAAATATTTTTTCATTTGCTTATATCTATATTCTTTAAACACATAACGGTTGAGCTAACGGGCGCCGTTTACGGCGTCCTGGTTGAGTGACTTGTTATGTGTATTCATATGTTTGTAGACAATAAAATAATATAGAGGTGCTGTAATGCCGATAAGTATTGTTACCAAAAACCACAACCATTTACTCTTATTAAACATATGCACCAGCATTGAAAATGTATGTATTAATACTGGAACGATTGAGTAAAAAATAAACATTCCGAATGATAGCTTCCCGATAGTACTTTCAAAATCATGTATGGCTATTATGTATTCCTCATGAATAAATATGTGCATACATAAAGAAATAACCAAAAGTACAATAGTGTGATATGCGCAGTATTTTTGAATCATTGGTTACACATAACGGTTGAATTAAGGGGCGCAAGCGTAGCGAGCGTCCCGCGCCGAAGGCGCAAACTTAAATGACTTGTTATGCATTTCAAAATTACTCTATGCGTTTTTTATCTTTTAAAATTTTTACTACAGATTCTCTATCATCGTAAAAATCTTCTATTATTCTTTGTACGTATCTATGTGATGCTGCCACATCTTCAGGGCTGATTTTTCTCCACTCGTCATGTAATACATCATTCCCCAGTACTCTTATATCGTCGTGTGCTTTTTTCTTTCTTGATTCAGTTATTATTCCATCGCTTGCAGCAGCATCAATCTTTGAAGCGAGATTTCCATTCTTATAACCGTTTTCTTTTAGCACTTTTTCTAAAGTTGATCTTAGTAGGCCCGATGCGCCTCTCCAGGCATTATTTGCAGCACAAATCTCTGCTTCTCTGTATTCTTGAACTATGCCATGTGGTACATCATCAGGTATCTGTGCACTATCTATTGAGATGGGGAAAAACCATTCCATTTTTCCTTCATGTAAAGCACCATTGAGGTGTAATTTAGCCATACCACCACGTCCGCAACCAGCACATTTGTATAATTTATAAATTACTCTACCGTAATTTATGTCGTTATAAAGATGATTTTCATCAACAACGATAGTTCCATATTCGCCAGAACTAGCTCCTTTATATTCATACGTCGAAACTGCACCATTGCAGTCAGGACAACGTGAGATAACATTTCCGTTTTTATATTCAGGGCCCATAATTTACTCTGTGATATGCATAATTGTTAAGTATATGTCATGGTGACGTGATTAATTACGTCAGTGTGACATATATCCTTCTTGTTAATTTCCATTGATTGAGTCTATTAAATATTTGATTATATGACAATAAATTAGTATTGCTTGGTAATCTCTATGAAATAAAAAATGTCATTTGTACTATTTACACAAATGTAAATAGTGTATTGATAATTATAGGTTTATTTATAATAATTAATGTGAGTCGGTGAAATTGTTACGCTATATATACGTCACGAACTTTGTGCAAATAAAAGAAGAAGTTAGTGTTGTTTGATAATCTAGTTGAGTTGCAAGCTTCCAACTAACTCAGAAATATGTGCAAGATTATTTTGCGAGAGGTAATCACAAATAGTTTTATTAATATCGGCACATATTAATGGATCATAGTAAAGTCCGGTACCAATACCTATCGCAGTTGCACCTGCAATAATAAATTCGAGCGCATCTTCACCCGAGCATATGCCGCCCTGGCCGATAATGGGGATGTTATGTTGTTTGCAGACCTGATATACCTGATGCACTTTTAAAAGTGCAATGGGTTTTATGGCTGGTCCGGATAACCCGGCTTGATTATTACCAATTACCGGTTTGCGCGAATGAATATCAATCGCCATGCCCATTAGTGTATTAATCACAGCAAAGCCATCGGTGCCGGCTTCTATGCAACGTTTGGCGTTATAAGCAATGTCGGTTTGATTGGGAGACAGTTTAGTAATAATTGGTTTGTCGGTGACTGCGCGACAAGCTTCGACTACCTGTGCCGACATATCGGGGTCATTACCAAAAGCGACACCACCTTCTTTAACGTTTGGACACGAAATATTGATTTCGATTGCATCAATAGGTGAATCATCAAAAATACGTGTGACTTCAGAATATTCTTCTACAGTCGAACCTGAAACGTTGGCGATGTATCTGGTTTCATTGAAATCGAGCTTGGGTAAATAGTCATCAACAACTGCTTGTGCACCGGGATTTTGTAAGCCAATCGCATTAAGCATACCGGCGGGGGTTTCATATATACGATGTGCCGGGTTGCCCAAGCGGTTTTCTAAAGTGGTTCCTTTTAAACAGATTGCACCTACTTCGGCATTAGAATATCCCACTACACGCGTGTATTCTTGGCCAAAACCCACACAGCCAGATAAGAGCACTAAAGGTGTTTGAAATGTCAGGCCGCAGAATTGATTGCTTAACTGTTTATATTTAGAACTCATGTTTCATATTGTTTTGTACGAACCGGAGATACCTCCAAACACAGGTAATATTATGCGTTTGTGCGCTAATAGTGGTTGCCAATTACACTTAATTCATCCGCTTGGTTTTGAAATAGACGATAAACGTATGCGGCGTGCGGGCCTGGATTACATAGATAAGTCACTAGTCCGGGAATATCCTGATTACGCTACGTGTTTAAAAAACTTCTCTGCCAATCGTTTGTTTGCCTGTTCAACTAAAGGCACAACGCATTATACAGAGATAAATTATCAAGCGGGCGATGTATTTATTTTTGGCCCGGAAACTAGGGGATTGCCTGATCAGGTGTTAAATAGTTTCTCGAAAAACCATGTGTTAAGAGTGCCAATGCTTGAAGGCAGCCGCAGTATGAATTTATCTAATACGGTTGCGATTTTTATTTTTGAAGCTTGGCGCCAGAATGAGTTTCTGGGTGCGCGGTAGTTTGAGTAACTAATCGGCCTCGTTTTTTAATGAGCGCGATAATAAATCTTCTACCGCAGCGCGTGCAGGTTTGTTGTTGTATATCACCGCGTATACTTGAGCAGTAATGGGTAATTCAATATTAAGTTTTTGCGCTAAATCAAAAACTACTTTAGCTGCATATTTACCTTCAATAACCTGACCAATTTGCTGCTGGATTTCTTCAGGCGATTTGCCTTCACCTAAACCCAGGCCAAAGCGGCGGTTACGCGACATATTGTCTGTACAGGTAAGAATAATATCACCGATGCCAGATAGGCCGATGAAGGTTTCTATATTTACATTTAACTGTTTACCAAAACGTATCATTTCGGCAACGCCGCGAGTAATAAGTGCCGCACGTGCATTGGAACCAAATGCCAAACCATCATTTATACCGGCAGCAATAGCTAAAATATTTTTAAATGCTCCACCAATTTCTACTCCAGCAATATCGGTGCTGGTATAAGTTCTGAATAAAGGATGGTGAAAAAGTTTAGCCGCTTCATTAGCAAACTCAGGATTACTGGATGCAATAGTGACTGCGGTAGGTAAGCCCTTGCCAACTTCTTGTGCGAAGGATGGTCCGGAAAGAATGGCAGTATTAATGTTGTGTGTTAATTCTTCGTCCGCAACTTGATGTAAAAATTTACCTGTATCTTGTTCGAAGCCTTTGCACGCCCAAATAATGCCATGCAACTTTTCACTCGCATGTTGGTTAATTGTGTGTAACATGCTGCGCATAGTGATGCTGGGAACCGCTACAATTAGATGGCTTGACTGTGCAATAAGGGCGGGTAATTCAGGGCAAGCTACAATGTTATCCGGTAATTTTATGCCAGCCAGATAGCGCTTATTTTCTTTGTTAGTGATTATGGCGTTTAATGCCTGGCTGTCTCTGCCCCAAAGATTTATATGTTCATGAAGTTTAGCTAAATGGATTGATAGCGCTGTTCCCCATGCGCCTGCACCAATGACACCAATAGATGTGTTAGCCATATTGTTGTTCTCCTGCAATAGTTGCTAGAGAGTTTTTAATGTTTAGTGTCTGTTGTCGATGCTTGTTGTTCTTCTTTTAGTTTTGCCAGTTGCTGCTGGTAAAGTGCATCAAAATTTACTGGTGATAGTAATAGTGGCGGGAAACCACCTTTAGTAATAAGGTCTGAGACCGCTTCACGTGCAAAAGGGAATAAAGTGTGTGGGCAGTAACTGCCGATTAAATGGCTTAATTGTTCTTCGGGGAAATTCTTAATCAAGAACACACCGGACTGTTTGATTTCAACTAAAAATGCAGTGCGTTCATTTTGCTTGGACGTGACGGTGACATTGAGTGTTACTTCATAAAGCTCGTCATTAATTTTTACATTTTGTGCGGCTAAATGAACATCTGTTTTGGGTTGCCACTTCTCACGAAAAATATCTGGTGAATTTGGCGCTTCAAATGAAGCGTCTTTAATAAATACTTTTTGAATTTCAAATTGCTGGTCGTTGTCCGCCATAGGTATGCTTTATTTATAGAAAATTAATCTAAGCCTAACATGGGATTTAATTTGCCTTCACGATTAAGCTCAGCTAAGTCATCGAATCCACCAACATGAGTGTCACCAATGAAGATTTGCGGAACACTGGTACGCTGACTGAGTTTTTCCATTTCGGCACGGATTGCAGGATCAGTATCTATGTTGACTTCTTCATATTGTACGCCCTTGCTTTCAAGCAGACGCTTGGCAGCAGTACAGTAAGGGCATAAATTTCCACTATAGACTTTGATGTTAGGAGTTGTCATTTTTTCACCACCGGTAAATTGGCAACTTTCCAGGCCTCAATGCCACCTTTAAGTGACATTACATTAGTAAAGTTGTTTTTCTTTAATATTTCACATGCTTCATTGGAACGATTTCCAGACTTGCAATAAGCAATCACTGGCTTATCAGCAAATGATTTCAATTCTTCGACACGTTGTTTTAGTACGCTTAGTGCCATGTGTTTTGCGTTGCGAATAGAACCTTGAGTCAGTTCATTGCTTTCGCGTACATCTATAAGTACGGCATCTTCTTTATTAATTAATTGCACAGCTTCGGCGGCGGTAATGTTTTTAAAGCCGCGCATTGCACGTTTGATTTCCATGCGTAATATCAACGCAATGATAATTCCAAGTGCTGCAAACAAAATAAAATTTTCAGTGAAGAAGCTAGATTCAGGCGTCATGGTTTGTACAACCCACTTGTATGGGCAGTTTAGTTTAAAAGATAAAAATTATGCTGGATGTTAGTGTACTGAACAGAACACGTGCTGCATCATTTCTATTAGCTTTAGTGTTCGATCGTCTCCGACTTTGTAGTAGACACGATTTGCGTCTTTACGAGATTTTAAAATACCTTTATCGCGTAAGATGGCCAAGTGTTGTGAAATATTACTTTGGGAGGTACCCACATTTTCAACAATGTCTTGTACGCTAACTTCACGGTTACCAAGGACACAAAGAATCTTCAGGCGTAAAGGATGGGACATTGCTTTAAGCGAGCGCGATGCTCTATCAATGTCTTCTTCTTTTGCCATCAGGTCTGAGCGATTGAGTGACACAAAGCTTGTTTCAGTCATGTTGTTCGCTTCCATTCAAATCCTATAAAATAATAATGGCATTATCTAATATTCTAAACCATTAATAAGCCGATAATAGTCGCGAAATTGTCTGTTGAATAGCCTTTTTCATCAAATTAACCATAAAAATAGTCAACTTTTATCGTTGCTTATATTTATTATTTGTATATTTTTCAGTCACTTGGTTGCTAATCAGGGTTATGCTGACAATGAAATTTCAGATACTCAGCGGCAACTGGATAAAATTTCACAAATTGTGGCTGAAATTGAACAAGAGCTTCAAAAAAGTCAAAAAAACCACAAACTTGTAGAAAATGAGCTAGCACAGCTTGAACAAGAAATAGGTAAGTTGCATCAGCAGATAGATGCTTCAAAACGACAAATTAAAACTAGTAAGGAAGAATTAGCCAGCCTCGAGAAGCAGAGTAGTGAGTTAAAACAGCAAATTAATCTTCACAGTGATCATTTTAGGCAACAAATACGCCTTGCTTATTCGGCAGGGGAGCAAAGTAAGTGGAAGTTGCTGTTAAGCCAACATAGCCTACAGAATGTGGGGCGTAATGCGGTGATTTATGACTTTATCCACCAAGCCCAGGCAAGACAGATTAAACAAATGCAACTACTGACACAGCAAGTAGCAGAAAACCAAACCGCGAAGCAACAAGAGCATGAGAAGCTGCAAAATCTGCTTAAAAAGCAATCAAATGCGCAATCTGGTCTGCAAAAAGCAAGAAAAGAAAAACAACTTATCGGGACTCAGCTAGCCAAGAGTATTGATGCGAGCAGTGCGCGACTGAAAAAGGAAAAAGCTAAACAAAATCAGTTACAAAAGTTACTTAAAAAATTAACTGTTAAGCACACTAGCGGAAAATTTTCTCAACAAAAAGGTAAATTACATTGGCCGGTTAAAGGTAATCTCAAGCATAGGTTTGGTGAAACACGCCAAAGTTCTGCAGGCATTGAATGGAATGGGGCACTTATTAGGGCTAACAGAGGGGTTGAGATTAAAGCTATCTATCCCGGTACGGTAGTGTTTTCTGATTGGTTTGACCATTATGGTTGGCTAATAATTATTGACCATGGGGATGGCTATTTGAGCCTATATGCACATGCGGAAGGGTTATATAAACAGGTTGATGATGAGGTAAGTGCTGGAGAGTTAATTGCTGTTGTAGGAGATTCTGGAGACATCAATGAAACTGGCCTGTATTTTGAAATTCGTCGCCAAGGCACCCCAGTAGATCCTGCAGGCTGGTGCGCAACCCCTAATATGGCTTATTCTCCGTAATATATCTTTAAATAGTGGAAAGACACCATAAATAGTCGCGGTCTGATAATTAACCCATAACCTAGACGGACACCGACACTGAAATATACAGATTTCAAGGAGCAGTACCATGAAAAGCTATAAACCTCTTAGCCTAGGACTCACAATTGGCTTGCTAATTGGATTGCTATTAGCTGGCAGCCACCAGGTATTCGCTAAACGCAACAACCCTGAGTTGGAGTTACCCCTCAATGATATTCAATTATTCACGGATATCTATGCGCGTATTAAGAAGGATTATGTCGAAGAAGTCGGGGATGAGAAATTATTAGAAGGGGCCATTCGTGGCATGTTGAGTAGTTTGGATCCGCATTCGTCCTACTTAAGTCAGGATGAATTTAAAGAACTTCAAATTGGCACTACCGGTGAGTTTGGTGGTTTGGGTATTGAGGTTGGTATGGAGAATGGCTTTGTGAGAGTGATTTCTCCGATCGAAGATACACCGGCAGATAAGGCTGGCGTCAAAGCCGGCGACGTAATTATTAAGCTTGATGAAACTCAGGTGAAAGGTTTAACCCTTAATGAAGCGGTTAAGCTTATGCGTGGCAAGCGAGGGTCTAAAATTTTACTCACTATAGTGCGAGAAGGTGAGGCGAAACCCCTTGAGATCACAGTGGTGCGCGATGTAATTCGAGTCAAAAGTGTACGCAGCCGCATACTTGAACCCGGTTATGGCTATATTCGCATATCCAGTTTCCAATCTAAAACAACACGAAATGTAATCGCTGCACTTGAAAAATTGCTTAAAAAATCAGATCAAAATCTTGCAGGATTAATTCTCGATTTACGTAATAATCCTGGAGGAGTGCTAACTGGTGCAGTAGGCGTGTCGGATATCTTTTTGAGTGATGGTGAGTTGATTGTATTTACTAAGGGCCGGGTTGAAGATGCAGAGCTTAATTATAGTGCCAGTACCAATGACTCTATAAATGGTGCGCCTGTTGTTGTATTGATCAATGAAGGTTCAGCATCAGCATCAGAAATTGTAGCCGGCGCACTGCAAGACCATAATCGTGCAGTTATTATGGGGCAGAAGTCTTTCGGCAAGGGTTCTGTGCAAACTATTTTGCCGCTTAAAGAGAGTGCTGCACTTAAGTTAACAACGGCACGTTATTACACACCTTCAGGTAAATCCATTCAAAATGAAGGCATCGTGCCTGATATCTTGGTTAAAGAGATTCATGGGGGCGAGGATGAAGAAAACAAACGTTTCCAGTTTGTGCGCGAGGCAGACTTACAAGGTCATTTAGAAAATAATCAAGAAAATGGCGAACAAGAGCCACAAAAAGAAGTAAAACATATTACAATTGCTGTCGATAGTGAAGAGGATGCGGTGTTGAACGAAGCTTTAAGCATTCTTAAAGATTTGGCCAATAGAAAAGACGAAGATACGGCGAGTGCATAAACGTTTTACTAAAATAACAAACAAAAAAATTACATCATCACTGGGCCGTCTTTTCATCGCGACGGCCTTATTGTTGCCTGTTTCGAATCTATTCGCAGATGAATTACTGCATAATCATGACACATATAAAGTCGCGATTATTATTGATGACCTGGGTAACAATCTTCATCAAGGTCGCACATTAATTGATCTTCCTTATCAGCTGACTTATTCATTTTTACCGAATCGACCCTATTCCAAGCGTTTGGCCAAGAGAGCTGCTTCTTATGGTAAAGAAGTGATGGTGCATTTACCCATGCAATCAGCGCGGCACTCAAACTTGGGAGCAGGTGCGCTAACTCTTGAACTAACACAAAAGCAATTTCAAAACTCGGTGCACATCAGCATCGATTCTGTGCCACATGCACGTGGTGTGAATAATCACATGGGTAGTTTGTTGACCCAGCATCCGGGACATATGTCATGGCTGATGGAAGTGCTTTCAAGTCGGTCAGATAATCTTTATTTCGTTGACAGTAAAACCACTCCCCAAACGGTAGCTAGCCGAATTGCACAAGAGCATTACATCCCGAATATTACCCGTGATGTATTTTTGGATAACAGCCGCCGAGAACAGGACATAAATCGACAACTTAAATATTTGAAGAAAGTCGCTAAACGCCAAGGTTATGCCTTAGCAATAGGCCACCCTTATCCGGCAACTATCAAATTACTAGAGAAATACCTTCCAACATTATTAGAACACAACATCGAAGTTGTGCCTGTCACTGAATTAATTAAACGCAATTTCCAACAACAGCAGTGGGTAAAATTAGCACCAAAGTACGCGAGTGACTTAAGGCGTTAATTTAAATAACTACCTTTAAGGTGTTGAAGGGGGAAAATTTTTAAATTTCCTCTAAGTGACTGCGGTTTATTTTTCAGCAATATTTTTTAAAACTCACAATTATCCAGAATGATGAATTACTCAGTTAAAGTAATTCATTCAAAGTGCTGCGTACAATGCGACGCGAATTAAGTCTTTTCTAGTTCGTACAATCCTCTATACTTTGAAAAATACACACCACACTAGTTGTTTATAGCCCTAGGTTTGTATTTTTAGATGAAGCAGACTACTTTAAAAAACAGGTTCTTAGCTGGTTTTACTATCATTGAGTTGATGTTAACCATTGCCGTGGCGGCGGTTATTCTTACCTTAGGCGTGCCTTCATTTCAGGATCTTATGGAGCGCAATCAATTAACATCCAATATTAATCGCTTCATTTCTTCTCTTGCGCTGGCACGTAGCGAATCCATCAAGCGCAACCAACGCGTTGTGGTATGTCCGAGTAGTGATGGAACTAGTTGTAGTGGTACAGGTTACGATAATGGCTGGATAATTTTCGTTGATACGAATAACAATGGTTCACGCGATACTAGTGATGATGAGGAATTGATTTGGCAGGGGGAAAGTATTGCTGCAGGCATGACCTTGCGTGGGACGGGTCTTTACAATAGTTCAATTCCGTATATACCTTCCGGAAGAATTAGTTTACCCCTCAATGGCAGTGTGCGCTTATGTATCGATAACGATACTAGCAGAGCGAAGATGATTACGCTTATTCGCTCAGGTCGAGTGCATCTAGCAAATTATAATTCCCAGGGCATCCCGCTGTTTAACGACGGTAACAATATGCCGGACTGTGCAACATGATGATTGACTATAAAAATAATCAAGGTTTCAGTCTATTTGAAGTACTGATTGCATTATTAATTTTATCAGTGGGCTTACTTGGTCTGGCAAACTTACAAGGGCAAAGTATTTCCAGTAGTTACAATGCACACTTGAGAACACAAGCAACAACACTTGCGCAAAGTATGGTGGATAGAATGCGCGCTAATCGCGAATATGCCATGTCAAGTAGCAGTAATTATCAAACTGATTTTTCTTCATTACCGCCATTAGTATCTGTGGACTGTTCGGTAAGTTCTTGTAGCGAAGCAGAGATGGCTTTATATGACGTTAATGAATGGAAGTGCAATTTACGTAAGTATGACAACAACGCTTTATGTAATGGCTTAGATACACAAGCCACGCTGCCTAGTGGTGCCGGCCGTGTTTCTGCTCCGGATGCAGTTACAGGACAAACAACAGTCACTGTAAGTTGGACAGACACTAATGGTGATGCACACCAAGTGAGAATGTTCACCAGCTTATGATGAAATATAAAACATTTAAGCAATCTGGCTTTACTATTGTAGAGTTAATGGTGGGTTTACTGCTTAGCTTGATACTCGTGGCCGGCATACTACAAGTTTACCTGGGTTCAAAAACTACTTATCGAGTGACTGAAGGATTATCGCGCTTACAAGAAAATACCCGCGCTTCAGCGGAGATGTTGGCCAAAGATATTCGTATGGCGGGTTACATTCCATGTAGTCAACCACAAAACGCACCGGTTTCAATTGTGGACTCTAATGCGTGGTGGGCTCAGTTGTTTGAAACGCCTATCCTCGGCTTTGAAGGTGACACAAGCACAACGCTTCCCCCAACAAATTTAGTCGCTAATGCTAAAGTAGGCTCGGACGCCATTATGGTGTTGCGTGGTGGCTCTAGGGTTGCAGGAGTTAAATTATTTGATGCCAGTGTTAATCAATTTATCTTACAACGGGATGTTGGTGCCAACTGGGTTGAAGACGGTAGTTTGATGATTGCGTGTGATTCAAGTAATGCGCGCTTATTCCAGGCAAGTAATGTAGGGACTGATACAGTTACGCTTGCAGATAACACCGCGGTTCCAGGAAACAACGGCGCAATAAACCACTCCTTTGGCAATGATGCTCAGATAGCTAATTATTCGGCGGTAATATACTACATTACTGCATCCTCATCTGGTAATGGATTTTCTCTCTATAGAAGTTACCTAAATGTAAACAGCGCGGGTGCGAATATACCCGAGACTGAAGAGTTAGCAGAAGGAATTGAAAATATGCAACTTCTGTACGGTTATGATAGCACTGGTGATGGTAATGCTGATCGTTACTTGCAAGCCAATGATGCACTACTTAGTACAGATGATGATTGGCAAAATGTAGTGGCTGTGAGAATTGGTTTGCTGTATGCCAGTGAAGATGGACTACGTGAGGGTAACGACCTTGATGACAATTTGTATGTGGTTGCAAATACATTAATTGGCCCAAGTACGACAGTGTCTCATGCACAGGACCAACGTAAGCGCTATGTCGCATCCATGACCGTAAGTTTGCGTAACTTGTAAATGGTAATGGCTAGTAAAATTCAGCAGCAAGGTGTGGTGTTGGTAGTTGGCTTAATCATGTTGGCGGTAGTTACTTTGCTTGCAGTGACGAGTATGCAGTCGTCTGGTTTGCAGGAGCAGATGTCGAATAATGTAAAAGATAAAATGACTGCTTTCGAAGCAGCCGAATCAGCTATACGTGCTGCCGAAGAATATCTAGATAGTGGAGTATTAAATTTAGGAGCATTTGATGATGATGAATCTGATGGTTTGTTAGCTAATCTTTACGATGAAGTTTGGAATGAAATTGATTGGGAAACTGAATCGGTAGAAGTTGATAATGTGGTTGTTATTGATGGAACGGATGATACACAAGGTGGTGTGCGTTCAAAGCCACGTTATGTCATTCAGCACATAGGGCCTGTTGTATCTGATACGGATAGAATTCTTAATGTTGACAGCTCATATCAGGCAAGTGGAACGGAAGCATTAATACAAATGTTTAAAATAACAGCGCGTGGGACAGGGGGTTCTGACAATTCACAAGTAGTTTTAGAGACGATGTATGGTGTTTCTAATTAGACTTTATATAAGCTTGAAGCACTTTATTTTGCCTGAGGCATTTGTTTTGAGTGCAGGACTATTTTTTTCTGCTACTGCATTAGCTTTGCAGCCAATTGGTGATATTGCGCAAACCCCATTGGAATTAACACCTACTGTAGAACCGAATGTCATGATACTGTTTGATGACTCTGGCAGTATGGATTTTGAAGTTATGACTGCGGATGCGCTTAGTTCAGGGTTATTTTTTGCACCGAATCCTGACGGTAGTGATTATGGTTCTACACAAACAGAGCTACAAATTACTCATCGTGCTGACTGTGAACTTGTTACAGCAGCATTTGGTGGTTACGCCTACGGAGTAAAATCATTAGTCAATCAATATGAGCCTAACCCTTCCTTAGGCAATGATAAGGCAAACTGTTATGTAGCTGATGAAGAAGCATGGCGCTTTAGATGCTCAAGTTTCAATACGCTGTATTATGACCCTAGCCAAGTGTATGAACCCTGGCCAGGTTTACGCAGTGACGGTACGCTATTTCCAGATGCGCCAACAAATGCGGCGCCATTGGATCCGTACCAAGTTAATTCAGGCACTGTGAATATTGAATCACCCGACCCTATCTCAACAGGGATAAATAATTTTCGTTATTACACTTGCAGCCTAGGCGAAGACGGCAACTTTGATAAAGGTCTTGAAACCATCGTCGATGAAAATTATTCAAATATACAAAATTTTGCCAACTGGTTTAGTTATCACCGCAGCCGACATCTGCGGGCCAAAGCGCTCCTTGGAGAATTTATAGCAGGTCAAAATGATACGCGTATCGGTCTCACTCAGTTAAACGCTAGTGTGCCTTCATTAGAAGTAGAAGAGATGAATCAGAGTTTTGAAGATGAAGGAGCTAAACGAGATTTGCTTGATGCGCTTTATTCTTTATCGCCTGATGAGATGACAAATTCCCGTTTTGATGATCGTTATATTCAAGCAGCGCAGTATTTAGGGTGTCAGAGTAATAATATTTTTTCCGGTGGTTCTGATTGTCCTTCAGAGGCAGCACCTGCGGGCACATGCCAACCGAATCATATTATCTTGGCTAGTGATGGTTTTCAGAATGGGTCTAATGGTAGCTTTTCTGATGATGGTTTTGTAATTACTTTTGGTAGTACAGATGAAGATATAGATAGCCAAGCGAGTGAATTTACAGGTGAGCCATTTGCAGATACTGCATCATCGGGTTTGTTTGCTATCGATACAGATCAAGTAAGAACATTTTCTGATGTCGCTATTAGATTTTACAGAAATGATCTTCGGTCATCATTACCAGATGATGTACAACCGACAGCGGCGGATATTAACCGTTATCCATTCTCAAATCCTTCACCGTTAGAGGTAGAAGATAGACTACATCAACATATTAAAACCCATGCAGTGACTTACACTGTTGCGTTCGAAGCAGAGGAGGGAGCGTTCCTACAATTTCCTGAGAATAATGAAAATGGGCTAGATCCCCCGTTCGCTTGGTTAAGTCCCCTAGAATCTGATATCGGTTTATTGCAAAACCTTGTTCATGCAGCATTTAGTGGTCGTGGAGAATATATTAGTGCTACAGAATCTTTATCGGGTGCCAATGGTGGAGTAGAAAAGCTAAGCAGTCTTGTTGCCCAAGGTGTGGGATCTACCACACCAGTAGCGATTAATACCCAAGGCACAAGTGCTGACTTAGTTATTTATCGCACATTCTTTGATTCAACTAGCAATTCTGGTGATTTAACTGCACAAGAAATTTTAATAAACGCAGATGGAACACTTAATATAGAAAGTGATAGTGAACCTGATTTTAAATGGAGTGCTGCTAATCAACTGGACGTTCTGGTTGGCGACAATGGCGCCAGTAATTCGCAAAGAAATATCATCACTTATTCCAACGATAATAATGATGGAATTGATTTTGAATTTGACGATTTAGACACGACCCAACAAGCACAACTCAATCAGCCTATGCCGGGTTCGTTAGTACTTGGGCAAGATCGGTTAGATTATTTGAGAGGTTTAACGGAACGCGAAGGTACCAGCTTTGATGCCGGACAATTTAGAGTGCGCCCTGAGACTACGAGTACCGGAGGAGGGATAGTACATTTTGCCAAGTTAGGCACGATTGCCAATGCAGCTCCAGTATTTGTTGGCCAGCCACAAGCGGTGGGGCGTTTTGGTGGCGCCTGGCCTAGCGAGGATGGCGAAACGTATTTCGACTTTCAGTCTGACCCTAACATACTAAATAGAGATCCTTCAGTGTTAGTTGCAGCGAATGATGGAATGTTGCATGTGTTTGATGCAAGTATCGGAGCAGGAGGAGGTAGGGAGAGATTTGCTTATGTACCAAGTTTTGTTTACGAAAATTTATCAGAATTAACTTTTCCTGAATACAGACATCGATTCTTTGTCGACAGTACACCTATTGTTGAAGATGTTTATATTAGAGCTGATGGAACGGGGCCTCAAAGCTGGAATACTATAGTTATTGGAGGTCTGGGTGCTGGTGGGCGTGGATATTATGCATTAAATATCACTGACTCTGATCCTTTAGATAGCTCAGCCGAACAGGTATTGTGGGAATTCAGCCCACAAGATGACCCAGACGCATTTATAGATAACGGTAACTTAAAAAGTGATCTTGGCCTTTCATTTTCCGAGCCAGTAATTGCGATGAGTAATGCAACTGATGGTGGAGAGCAAAGATGGGTTGCAGTATTTGGAAATGGCTATAACAACACGGGTGTTAATGGTCCCGCAGTAATTTATATTTTGTTTATAGATCGAGGTATAGATGGTAGCTGGGCACAATCTGGTGACCTCATAAAAATTGATTTGGGCGTAAATGGAATAGCTACTCCTAATGGTATCGGTAGCGTAAGGGCAATTGATCGGGATGGTAACGGTACGATTGACCAACTTTATGCAGGTGACTTGTTTGGTAATCTACATGCAGTTGATATAAGTAGCACGAATCCTAATGATTGGGACTTGAGTGGCAACCGCTATGTCTTATTTGAAGCAAGGTACTCAGAAACTAATGACCGCCAAGCTATTACAACACAACCTATTGCTGTAGATAACGAGGCTGGGACATCAGATGATGTCATCGTCATATTTGCTACTGGTAGCTATATTACTAACAGTGATGCCACCGATACTAATATACAGTCCATATATGGTGTGGTTGATGATTTTTCTGGCAACCAGGTTGACGCTGCAGATTTAATTGAACAGGAATTATCTAACTTACAGTTTACAGATCCTGATACAAGTGAAACATTCGACGTAAGAATTCTTAGCGATAATGCTATTACGATAAATAGTAAAGGTTGGTTTATTGACTTTGACGTGCCTGCACAAGGACAAAGTATTGGAGTGGAGTTTCCAGGTGAAAAAGCTGTTCGATCTTTACAGTTGCGTAATAGTATATTATTTACAAATACATTAATTCCACAGGCGCTTAATTGCGATCCAGCACCAGGTGGTTTTTCATTAGCGCTTGACCCGCAGACAGGAACTGCTGGTGAAGAAGTTATTTTCGATATCAATAATGATAGTGTGTTTGATTCGAGTGACAATGTTCAAGTGGCAAACGAATCAAAAGTGATAACTGGGATTCGATTTAAGTCGAGTCCGACAGACTCAACTTTTTTTGGGGACTATCGAATTACTCAGCTATCCAATACTGATATTGACGCTATATTAACAAATACCGCAAGAACAGAGCTGGTTGGCCGACAGGCTTGGCGTGAGGTGGAGTTTTGATGAAGCCATTTAGTATGCTTGTACTCTCGCTGGCAGTAAGCTGTAATGTGCATTTGTATGCTGCAGATTGTAGTTCTTCCGCTGTAATACCGAACTTAACCTCTACTGATTTTCCAAATGCTGATTGTAGTTTTACTGGCTTAAATGTAAATCCACAGAGTTTGAGATTTGGAAATCTAACTTTTGGTGGTGCTGGTGGCAATTTTTTTGCTAATCCTTTTGTTAACTTAGGTTCGCGTTTATATAGACTAGATGAAAATATTGAGATATTTGATGGTAGGGATGATGATTGCGAATTTAATGATGATGAGGACTCATTTTTTATCAATAATGAAAGTGTCGCGTTTGTATTAAGTGATGACAGCTTAAATGCCCCAAGAATAATCACGCAGATGTGGATTCTTGATTGTGATATCAACTCGACTCGATAACCGAACCAATTGAATACTAAATATTTTTCACAGTTTGGCTTAACATTGGTTGAATTGCTAATTGTTGTTTCTATAGTAGGTATCCTGGCAGCTATTGGCTATCCTGCTTATCAAGACCATGTGGAAAAGACACGCTATGCAGATGCAAAAGTAAAGCTGATGGAAATTATGCAACTACAGCGCAGACACTTTACGGATAATAGTACTTATACAGAAAATTTAACTACTGACTTTGGTTATGAAGATGCGGGAAGCGGTGCAGTCGCTACTGATAACGAGTTCTATACAATAGTTGCATCGCAATGTGGTACAGAGCCATTGAGTGATTGTGTATTGTTAACGGCTAATCCTAACTTTGGTGACGGTGGAGATACGCCGCTGACTTATAATTCTAGAAATGATAAAGATGGGCCACCACATGCTTGGTAGTACTAGTTAGCAGTACGTAACTCTTTAGGTACAGCAAAGGTTATATTTTCTTCTACTCCATCAACTTCAGTAACCTGGGCATGAGTTTTTTTGCGTAGTTTCTCCACAACCTGCTTGACCAGCACTTCAGGTGCTGAGGCGCCAGCAGTGACCCCAATACTAGATTTATTTTTTAGCCAGTCACAATTTATTTGTTCAGCATCATCTATTAGATAAGATTCAATACCGTTCTTTTCTGCGATTTCTCTTAGGCGATTTGAGTTCGAGCTTGTAACTGAGCCTATGACTAATAATAAATCACAGTCGTGTACAAGATTTTTTACAGCATCCTGGCGGTTTTGTGTTGCATAGCATATGTCATCACGTTTGGGTGAGCGTATGTTTGGAAAACGTTGTTTTAGTTTTTCAATAATCTCTTTGGTGTCATCAACTGAAAGAGTGGTTTGGGTCACATAAGAAATTTCATCTGGATGACTAACAATAACTTTGTCCACATCTTCGGGTGATTCGACAAGGAATATTTTTCCGCCATGTTCACCTGTGAATTGGCCCATTGTACCTTCGACTTCGGGGTGGCCTTTATGACCAATTAAGATAGTGTCACGTCCTTGTTTGCAATTACGCACTACTTCAATATGAACTTTTGTAACCAGAGGGCAGGTAGCATCAAATACGGTTAATTTACGTTGCTCGGCTTCATTACGCACAGCCTTTGATACACCATGCGCACTGAATATTACTGTTGAGTTATCCGGTACTTCATCAAGTTCATCAACAAATACTGCACCTTTTTCACGTAGCGTATCGACAACAAAACGATTGTGAACAACCTCATGGCGCACATAGATGGGTGCACCAAATTGATCAAGTGCGCGTTCTACTATTTCAATCGCGCGATCAACTCCGGCACAAAAACCACGTGGGTTAGCAAGTTTAATCTCAATTGGCTGCATCAGCAGGGTTCTCGCGAAAAATTTGTATTGCCATTATTACAGCTCCAATAGATATTAAAATATCTGCAATATTAAAAGTAGGCCAATGGCAACCACTGTTGGGTAAATAAAAGAAAAAGAAAAAACAGCTATCAGCCTGGTAATAGAAATCAATAAAGTCAGTTACTTTTCCAAATAGAGCTCGATCAATCAAATTTCCCAGAGCTCCGCTGATTATCAGGCTAAGACCAATGCCAAGGAATGTTTCAGAAGGCTTTAAATTGCGTAGCCAATAAAATAAATACATACATACACCAATCGCCAACACTATAAAGAACCATCTTTGCCAGCCACCGGCCTGACTAAGAAAACTGAATGCTGCACCCTCGTTATATACCAACCGGAAATTAAACATGGGAATAAATGGGATAGGCTCAGCAAATTGTAAGTTGGTTTCAGCGATACGTTTTGAAGCTTGATCAATGGCAGTTAAAATAGTGATCAAAATAAGCCAACTACGCATACTTTCTATTTTCCCCTGCGCCATCAACATTTTCTATACAGCGACCGCATAATTCTGGATGTTTGCTATTTTGTCCAACATCTTCACGGAAATGCCAGCATCTGACACATTTAGTGTAGTTTGAGCGACGAATAGATATCTGTAGCTTTTCACCATTACTAAGCTTAATAATTTGATTGTCATTATTTTCTGAAAGTGGAAGTACAGCAGCATATGAAGTAATAAATACAAAACGAAGCTCGTCACTAAGCAAAGAAAGTGCCTGCTGAGTTTTTTCTTCACAATAAACGGATACTTCAGCTTCAAGACCAGAACCGATCTCACCTTTTTCTCTAGATTCTTCTAAGGCTTTCATGACGTGTTGTCTGACATCAAAAATCAAATCCCAGCTGTGCTCATTTATGTATTCATCGTCATTTAACTTTACTAAACCTTCATACCATGTCTTGGTAAAAATAGTTGCTTCATTATTTTCAGGAATGTGCGAATACGCCTCTTCAGCAGTAAAGCTTAGGATAGGTGCCAATAAACGCAGTAGTGATTGTGCAATATGGTATGCGGCAGTTTGTGCAGATCTGCGCGCTAAGCTGTTGGTCTGCATGGTGTAAACGCGATCCTTGATAATATCAAGGTATAGGCTGCCTAAATCCAGGCTGCAGAAATTATGCAGGGCTTGATACAGCTGGTGTAACTCAAAACGTTCATAGTGTTCTATTGCTTGATCTTGTAAGAGAGCTGTTTTATTTAGTATCCAGCGATCAAGAGCGAGCATATCTTCAGCTGCGACAATATCACTAGAAGGGTCAAAGCCATTTAAGTTTGACAGTAAGTAGCGAACCGTATTGCGCATTCTGCGGTAAGAATCAGCAGTGCGTTTTAGAATTTCATCAGACACACTCATTTCACCGCTGAAGTCACTGGAAGCAACCCATAAACGTAAAATATCAGCGCCTAATGATTTAAATATTTTTTGCGGTGCAACTACATTACCCAGCGACTTTGACATTTTGCGGCCGGAAGCGTCTACCGTGAAGCCATGTGTTAGAACAGTTTTATAGGGAGCACAGTCATTAATGGCAACACTGGTCTTCAATGAGGACTGGAACCAGCCGCGGTGTTGATCTGAGCCTTCTAAGTATAAGTCCGCAGGAAATCCTAGTTGTTCTCGTCTGTGGATAACAGATTCATGTGTAACGCCGGAATCAAACCACACATCCAGAGTGTCAGTCACTTTATTATAATCATCTGCTTCATTGCTTAGGATTTCTGAGGCATCCAAGTCAAACCATGCTTGTATGCCTTGCTTTTCAATTTTCTGTGCAACTTGTTCGATCAGTGCAACTGTTTGTGGGTGAAGTTCTTGCGTCTCTTTATGTACAAATAAAGGTATTGGCACACCCCAAGTGCGTTGGCGTGATACACACCAGTCAGGGCTATTACCTAACATGCTCATAATTCTGGCTTTACCCCAGTCGGGTAGCCACTCAACATTCTCAACTTCCTCTAGTGAACGTTGTAATAACTTATTTTTTTCCATGCTAATAAACCATTGTGGTGTGGCACGGAAAATTAACGGTGTTTTAGTTCGCCAGCAATGTGGGAAACTATGAGTGATTTTTTCCTGCTGAACTAGTTTGCTCTTTTGTTGTAGTGTTTCAACTATGGGTTGATCAACCTTATGCACATGTTGTTTGGCAAATAGTTCGACGTCTTCGCGGTATACACCATTATCGTCAACAATATTTAGAGTACCTAACTCATATTTTTGTCCAACAATAAAGTCATCCATGCCATGGTCAGGTGCAGTATGTACTGCACCTGTGCCTGCATCTGTAGTGACATGCTCGCCTAGAATAATAGGAACATCCTTTTCATAGAAAGGATGTCGAAGTAAAGTGCTTTCTAAACTTTTACCTGTGCAAGTACCTACAACATGATGTTGTTGTAGTTGGTAGCGTTGTAAGCAAGAATCAATTAAGTCTGTCGCTAATAAAAGATATTCTTCATTATTATGCAACTGAATCTGCACCAATGAGTACTCTAGATCAGGATGTAAGCTAACAGCCTGATTGGCAGGAAGCGTCCAAGGTGTGGTTGTCCAAATAACGACATGGACGGGGATGTCTTGTTTTGCATCTGCAAAATGTTGTTTAAATGCTGCTTGATCAACTGGCGTAAACTTAACGTCAATCGCATAAGAAGTTTTATCCTTATACTCAACTTCAGCTTCTGCCAGGGCTGAGCCACTGGCAACACTCCAGTAGACAGGCTTGAATCCTTTTTCCAAGTGCCCGTTAGCAATTATTTTCCCTAAAGCACGAACGATATCGGCCTCGACTTGAAAATTCATCGTCAAGTAAGGATTTTGCCAATCAGCAAAAACGCCTAGACGGATAAAGTCTGTGCGTTGCTTGTCAACTTGCTGCTGGGCGTATTCACGACATGCCTGACGGAATTCTTTTTCAGAAATTTTCTGCCCCGGTTTGCCTTTCTTTTTTTCAACCATGACTTCAATAGGTAAGCCATGGCAATCCCATCCAGGTATGAAAGGAGCATTGTAGCCACTGAAAGTTTTGCTTTTAACAATAATGTCTTTAAGAATTTTATTTACCGCATGGCCAATGTGAATGTCACCATTTGCGTATGGTGGACCATCATGCAGAGTGTATTTTTTGTCGCGGGTAGCACAAGCCTGGCGAATTTGCTGGTATATCTCTGCTTGCTGCCAGCGTTTTAAAATTTCCGGCTCGCGCTGGGCGAGGTTTCCCTTCATGGGGAAACTAGTGTTAGGCAGATTGAGTGTGCTCTTATAATCCTGTGTCACGGAGTGCTATTTCCTTTGGCTAAAAAATTCTTTGGCTTGGTCCACGTCAATTTTTATTTGTTCCTGTAAGGCATCGAAAGAAGAGAATTTGATTTCATCTCTCAGTTTGCTGAGGAATTCAACTTCTAGTCGTTGACCATATAATTCTTGTTGGCAATTAAATAAATGTGCTTCTAGTTGTTGTCTGTTTCCATTTACAGTGGGTCGGGTACCGATATTGGCAACTCCTGTCCATTGTTTATGAATACTTGTTACGCTCACAGCAAATACGCCTGTGATAGGTGATTTACGCCGGCGTAACAAAATATTAGCTGTTGGGAAGCCGATTGTGCGCCCTTTTTTATCTCCATGAAATACGCGTCCAGAGATAGTAAAAGGACGTCCCATTAATGCCGCAGCATGTTCAAACTCACTTGCTTGTAGTTTATTACGTATTAACGTGCTACTGATGCGATCATGTTCGTGTGCAATAGTACTTTGATCGTTAACCTCAAAGCCTAAAGTTTTACCCATATCCCGTAACAAATGGATATCACCGCTACGTTTATGTCCAAACTTGAAATCATCGCCAACTACTAGCGCTTGTACTTGAAGTGAATCGTGCAAGATCTGCGTAACAAAGTCTACCGCGGGTAAGCTTGATAAGGCATGTTTGAAGCTTAAACAAACAAAATAATCAAAACCAAATTCGCGTGCCAGCTCAAATTTTTTACGCATGGGGTAAATACGTGCTGGTGCAAGTTCGCCTGCGAAGAACTCTTTAGGGGTTGGTTCAAAGCTTATTAGCACTGAATTCAGCTGTCTTTGCTTGGACTGCTGGATGACATATTTACATACTTCCTGATGACCTAAGTGAAAGCCATCAAAATTACCAATAGTAGCGACACTAGGGCTACCTAAATAGTT
>JANQKJ010000230.1 GCA_028281205.1 Gammaproteobacteria bacterium | reverse complement strand
AATCACAAACCCTTTTTACAAGACTTAAAACAGTCTCTAGCACGCGATATCCGTAGCGCCAATGACGCAAACTGCTTTGCTTTATCTGAGGCAATAGATGGAAACGCACAGGCAAGCAATATTGTTTTCGGTGTAATTGTTGGCACCGGTTGTGGTGGCGGTATTGTTATCAATAAAATGCTTGTCGATGGACCAAATGCGATTACTGGAGAATGGGGACATAACCCTCTGCCCTGGCTAAAAGAAGACGAGTTAAATAGCACTCAGTGCTGGTGCGGAAGAGAAGACTGTATTGAAACATTCCTATCTGGCAGCGGCTTTGCACGCGATTATTACTCTACTAGTGGCATTGAAAAATCGAGCGAAGAGATTATAAATGATGCACATAATCAAGATGCGCAAGCATTAGAATGCTTACAGCGATATGAAGACAGGATGGCGCGCAGTCTAGCGCATGTGATCAATCTGCTAGACCCTCATACTATTGTTTTGGGTGGCGGTATGTCTAATATTAACCGGCTTTATCAAAATGTACCGCAGCTATGGCAGAAATACATTTTTTCCGATACTGTATCCACACAGTTAGTTGCCCCAATGCATGGAGATTCAAGTGGCGTGAGAGGTGCCGCATGGCTATGGAATTCATAAATAACAAACAAATTCAAACTCCATCGTGGCAATGGGTGTTGCTTATTATTTTGTTTCTTGCGTTTAGCCGGCTAATTCCCCATCCACCAAATTTTACGCCTGTGGGGGCAATGGCATTACTGGCCGGTGCAAGTTTCAAAGACCTTAAAGTTGCTTTGATTGTTCCTCTCGTCGCCATGCTTATCAGCGATGCATTGTTAGGTTTTCATAGCTCAATGCTCTATGTGTATTGCGCAGTGACGATTATCATTTTAGGCAGCCATCTATTTATCAAGCAGCCTACATCATTGAACATGACAATAGGGGCCGTCACCTCAGCGGTAGTGTTTTTCATAGTCACGAATTTTGGCGCCTGGTTAAGCCATGATATGTATCCACATACATTTGCCGGCTTACAACAAGCTTACATGGCTGGCGTGCCTTTTTTTAGAAACACACTAGTAAGTAATTTAATTTTTACTGCGGTGGGCTTTTTTGCTCTACGACAACTGCCTGACCAACAAGCCGCTGGAAGTTAAATATAGACTAACTTTACAACTTGTTACTTAACGACTTTTAGATGCGCGCGTTTAGTTGATGGATTATCTGGATCTGGTGGTGGTGTAATTTCATTATCTTCACCAAACATCATACCCTGGCCATTCTCTCGGGTATAAATAGCTAACACGAAACCGATTGGAATATACACAGACATAGGCTCACCACCAAAACGCGCATTAAACGTCACGGTTTCATTATCAATTTGTAAGTCTTGAGTCGCGGTAGGGCTAATATTAAGGACTATTTTGCCCTCTTGTTCATATTGTCTGGGTACTTGTACCGATTCATCCTGTGTGTCTACTAATAAATGGGGCGTCATTCCATTATCCAAAATCCACTCCATCATTGCGCGGATTAAATATGGACGGGTTGATGTCATTTTTTATTAGCGAATGAATACAGACACTCTAGATGCACACGAATTTTATGTATTCACCAAACAGATAGAATTAGATGGGTCGCATTTCTAACTCTTCTTCCGACAGACTACTGCGGAAAGAAGGCCGGTCAAATACTCGGTTACTATATTCAATTATTGCTTTTGCATCGGCAGGCAGGTTAATGCCTAAGCTTGGCAGTCTCCATAATAAAGGTGCTATTGAGCAATCTACCAGACTAAATTCATCACTCAAAAAATACGGCTTGGCACTGAAAATTTCTATTGAGCTAATCAGACTATCTTCTAATACTCTTTTTGCTTGCTCACGCTCAGCTTCGTCACCATGCAATATAGAATCTATCGGACCATACCAATCTTTCTCAATATGAAATAAAGCTAAACGGGATTTTGATCTTGAAACTGGATCAACGGGCATTAGCGGAGGATGTGGGAACCTTTCATCAAAATATTCCATTATCACTCTTGAGTCGTAAAGCACTAAGTCTCGATCGACCAGGGTGGGCACAGAATTGTATGGGTTCAGTTCTGATAAATCTTCAGGTTTATTGTTTTGATCAATCTGCACAACATCGGCAGTGATGTCTTTTTCAGATAAAACAATTCTAGTGCGATGACTTTGAATACAGGTAGGATCTGAAAACAAAGTCATCACAGATCTTCGGTTAGCGATTAACGCCATAGATATTCCAAGATTAAGTTATTTAAAAATTGCTTAGTGTACGTCTTTCCAGTAGTCACGCTTCATAAAGTAAGCAAGCACGCCAAGCGCGAATAAGAAGAACAGTACACCCACACCGATGGCTTGGCGCTTAAGTTTGATCGGCTCAGACATATAAACCATGAAGTTTACAATATCGACTATTGCCTGGTCGTACTCCTCAGGTGTCATTGTGCCAGGCACTGCAATTTCAAATAGTTCTTTTTTATGAGCACCATGCCCATCTTTTGCGTGTGAGTCTTCTTCAGCGTGATCATCATCTTCAACTAATGTTTGCAATCCCTGTAATTCCCACAAAACATGGGGCATGGAAGTACCAGGAAATTGTAAGTTATTCACTCCTCTTGTTGCAGACTCATCGACATAGAAAGTTTTCAAGAAACTATATATCCAATCAGCACCTCTTGAGCGAGCACGTACACTAAGGTCGGGTGGTGGCGCACCAAACCACTCTTTGCCTTGCTCAGGTGTGAGTGCCACAGTCATAGTGTCACCAAATTTTCTACCCGTGAAAATTAAATGCTCACGCATGTTTTGTTCACTAATGCCTAAATCAGCAGCCACGCGGTTATACCGACTATAGGAAGCAGCATGACATGACAAACAGTAGTTCATGAAATACTTTGCGCCACGTTGAAGTGATTTTTGTTGATGCACATCCACATGCATTTTGTAGATTGTGCCTCCCCCGCCTGCAGCGAAACTTACTGAGGCAGTTAGTAGTAAGGAGGCAAACAGAGCAACTACACAAATTAATTTATCCATATTCTTCATGAAGTAACCCTCTCTGGAACTTGCTTGTCTTGATCAAGATTAGTAAACGCTGCACCAAGTAATGTGACGAACAAGTATGCAACTGGAATAATCCAGGTCTTCCAGGTTAACTCAGCAATATCTGGATTATTTCGGAATACATCATACACAGTGATTAACCCAACCAAGACAACGAACCACATAATGTAGTATCCCGCAGAACGCTGCGTGCTATAGATTCCCAGGACAACAAAGAACAAGAAATATAACTCGGATAATCTAAGCGCCATTTGTGACGCCATTGGTGTAACGGCTTGCATACCCAAGTAGCCCAACCATACAAATGCAATCAAGAAAACAAATAAGTTAACTTTATATAAGGCACTTCTATAGCGGATCGATTTGACTTTATTTTTATCAATCCAAGGAAGCAAGAACAATACAAATACAGCGGCGCCCATTGCAACCACACCCCAGAATGGATTAGGAATTGCTCTTAGTACTGTGTAGAAAGGAGTAAAGTACCATACTGGCGCGATATGTTCAGGTGTTGCTAGTGGGTTTGCTGGCTCAAAGTTAGCATGCTCTAAAAAGTATCCGCCCATTTCCGGAGCAAAGAACACCACCAACGCAAAAATAAATAAAAACACTATAACGCCGACAATGTCTTTTACGGTGTAGTAAGGGTGGAACGGAATTCCATCTAAAGGGATTCCATCAGCACCTTTGTTTTTCTTAATTTCTACACCATCCGGGTTATTTGAACCTACTGTATGCAAAGCTGCGATATGCGCAACAACCAATCCCAATAATACAATTGGCACAGCAATGACGTGTAGAGCAAAGAAACGATTCAGCGTTGCATCCGAAACAACATAGTCACCACGAATCCACAATGCTAAGTCATCACCAATCACTGGGATGGTGCCAAATAAATTAACAATTACCTGCGCACCCCAGTAAGACATTTGCCCCCATGGAAGCAAGTAACCCATAAATGCTTCAGCCATTAGGCATAAGTAAATCAGCATGCCAAATATCCATATCAACTCGCGTGGCTCTTTAAATGAACCGTACATCAAACCACGCAGCATATGTAGATAGACTACAACAAAGAACGCCGACGCGCCGGTGGAATGCATATAGCGCATTAGCCAACCCCAATTCACATCACGCATAATGTATTCAACTGAGGCAAAAGCTAATTCAGCGTCCGGCTTATAATGCATGGTTAAGAAAATACCGGTCACAATTTGTATTACTAGTATTAATAACGCTAACGATCCAAAGAAATACCAAAAGTTAAAATTCTTTGGAGCATAATACTTAGATAGGTGCGCCTCCCAGAATTCAATGACAGGTAGCCTTGAATCTACCCAGCCAATTATTCCACCAACTTTATTTGTCATCTATGCCGCTCCTTCGTCAAGCTCACCCACAAGGAGCAAGTTTTCACTTATAAATTTGTATGGTGGTACTTCAAGATTTTTGTTTGCTGGAACATTTTTATATACACGCCCTGCCATATCGAAAAACGATCCATGACAAGGGCAGTAGAATCCACCTACCCAGTCGGGACCTAAATCTTCGGGTGCTAATTCTGGTCTGAATGTTGGAGAACAACCTAAATGAGTGCATATACCTACTAGCACAAGCACATCAGGTGTTAATGAACGCGTTTGATTACGTGCAAATTCTGGCTGTTGTTCTAAAACCTCAGAATTTGGATCACGCACTTTTTCTTCTGTTTTACTTAGCAGAGATACCATCTCTTCAGATCGTCGCACGATCCAGACTGGCTTACGGCGCCATTCCACTTGGATCTTTTGGCCAGGCTCTAATTTGCTGACATCCACTTCTACGGGTGCTCCAGAAGCAAGTGCGCGTGCACTTGGATTCATTGTGGATATAAATGGTACGACTGCTACAGCAGCGCCCACAGCACCGACCACACTTGCACTCACTGTCAGCATTTTTCGACGGCCAGTGTCTATTACGTGCTCCGACATGTAACTCTCCTTAATCGATTATCTAATAACCCGCGATTAGCTAGCTTCCCCGCGCCACATATATCTCCCCTGTAGCGAATCATACACTGCCACCTAAAAGCGCGGTAGGATGGCGTAACTGGTAAAAAACGTCAAGGCAAAATCAGTATTCTACGCCTTTTAAGCAGGATTTATTTCATCAAAAAACTGCTGCTCCAGAGCAAATTTTTCTGCCAGATGAGCCGCCAAGGCCTGTGCACCGTAGCGTTCGGTAGCATGGTGCCCTGCAGCGATGAAGTGCAAACCACATTCCCGGGCAATATGTACTGTTTGCTCAGAAATCTCACCAGTCAGATAGACGTCAGCTTGCTGTTCCACTGCATCTTCAATCATATGTTGCGCCCCGCCTGTGCAGAGAGCAATTTTCTGTACATATTCAGCACCTGTATTAATATGTATAGCTTGCCTGTCCAATTCCTGCTCACATAAGTTAACAAATTCTGTAATTCTAGTAGGTGTAGTTAGCATTCCTACATTACCGATCGGTGTTTTTTTTGTTTTCTGCAGAGGTCGTAAATCCGATATGCCTAATTTTTGAGCAATTTGTGCATTATTCCCGACCACTGAATGCGCATCCAATGGCAAATGATATGCGACCAGACTTACATCGGCACACAATAATGCTCTTAAGCGCGCTTTTTTCATTCCAACCACTGTCGCGCGTTCATTTTTCCAAAAATAACCATGGTGTACGAGTATGCATTGTGCACCCCATTCAATGGCTTGCTCAACAACCGCCAAACTAGCGGTAACTGCACATGCAAGTTTATCCACTTGTAGCTGACCTTCAACCTGCAAACCATTAGGGCAATAGTCGGAAAATTCACCTACACGTAAATAGTCATCGGCATAGCTTACGATGTCACTTAATAATGCCATATTGAATTATCGGAAAGGTTTCAAAGGTGATATTGCGATGCATAATAATAGCAGGGTCATATGCTGACGTCAGGCACAGCGCATGATAGTGTAAGCGCCTCATGGTGCCACGTAAATTACTCTCATTTTTAGCTCAATCAGCAGCAGTTGGAATTATTGCTGCAGCCATATTAATTTTTATTTTACCTACTACATGGCTGCAAACGGCTAACAAGGACACTACTAATAGCGCTGCAGTCAACAGTCAATCCAATCCTTTTTCTTATGCTGATGCTGTCTCACGCGCAGCACCAGCAGTAGTCAATATTTACACCAAAAAACTAGCCGCCGGACCAAGAAGATTCACTACCAACAACCCCCAGCTAGAACGCATGTTAAGAAACATGTACGGTAGAAATATAGATCGCACTGTCACGAGCTTGGGCTCTGGTGTCATTGTCACCCCAGAGGGACATATTCTAACCAACAACCATGTGATTGAAAATGCTGAAGAAATAGAAGTATTTTTACGCGATGGCCGACAATTGACAGCCAGTGTTGTCGGTGCTGATCCGGAAACAGACCTAGCAGTATTACAAATACATACTAACAATGTTCCAAGTATTGCCTTTGGCACTGATAATCCATTAGCCGTTGGTGACGTGGTATTGGCTATTGGTAATCCATTTGGCCTTGGACAAACAGTATCGCAAGGAATTATTAGCGCTACTGGTCGTAATCAGTTAGGTATTAATGTGTTTGAAAATTACATACAAACAGATGCGGCGATTAATCCCGGTAACTCAGGTGGCGCATTAGTTAATGCACGCGGTGAACTGATCGGTATCAACACCATTACTTCATCTAAAAATGGTAACTCGGTGGGCATAGGATTCGCTATACCGATAGGCCTTGCACAACAAGTCATGTCCCATATGATTAAATATGGGCGCGTGTTACGTGGCTGGGTTGGTATTCGCGTGCAAAACATTTCTCCGCAGTTATCTGAATCATTTGGTCTCACAGAAGTGGGTGGCGTACTGGTTTCTGGAATTGTACGTGGAGGCCCCGCCTATTCTGCTGGTTTATATCCTGGCGATATTATTATCTCTATGAATGATCAGATTATTAGTGAAGAAAAGCAGGTACTTAATGAAGTTATACGCGTTAGTCCACAAGAAACTTTAACTGTTAAAGGTATCCGTAATGGTGAACTAAGCGAATGGACCGTTGAGGTTGGCCAGCGACCCATTTATGGTTCACTGACTTATTAAACATATTTAGTTGGGCAACTATTGTTAGCAAACGTCTTTTTAACACTTAACTGACACCGTATATCCCTCAACACTACTAAGATCGCAAACTAATCTATTGCTTTGAGGTCAAAAGCCCTATCAGATTAAAATAAAACTCTTCATTGAGATAGACACATCGGCGTGAAAATAACAAAAACTAAATTCATTGCATCCATCCTGGCCTGTTACATTGCATATGTACCATTAATACAAGCTAAGCAACCGGCACGTGTTATCGCAGGTTGGGTTGAAAAAGTGCGTATTGAAAATCAACCCTATGATATTAAAGCCAAGCTAGATACCGGCGCCAAAACTTCCTCAATCTATGCAACCGATATCGAGGCGTTTAAAAAAGATGGTAAAAGGTGGGCCCGATTTACATTGCAGCTTAATGACAGTAAAGGTAACAAACACCAGCTTACTTTAGAAAAACCACGCGCACGAAAAGCCAATATAAAAAATCATGATGGCAACCACGATAAACGTTATGTAGTTGAATTAGACATCTGCTTTAATGGCCGCAAATACATTACTGAATTTACACTCGCAGACAGAAACGAATATATCTATAGTGTGTTGCTTGGCAGGCAATTCCTCAAATACACTGCTATTGTTGATGCGGATAAAACTTTTTTAACCTTATCTGCTTGCTCAACTGACGTTTAATACCATTTCAAAAACATATTAACTTTATGCATAAAGCGCCCGTTGTATTTTGGTCTATTGTTTTTATCGTCATTGGTCTGGCGATTTTTTTACATAAAAGTATTCAACTAGACTTCCCTTTAAGCGCTGACAAAGAAACTGAAGTATGGACAGTACAAGCACGACTCAGCTTTGATGCCAACAAACGTAACATTAAAGCTACGTTAGACATTCCAGATACAACCCCTGGCTATAGCCAACTTGAAGAGTATTTTATTTCCGGCAAGTTTGGTCTTAATGTCAAAAATAACAACGATAGCAAAACCGCAAATTGGGCCATCAGGAAAGCGCAAGGCAGACAAACTCTTTATTATCGAACTACAGTCACCAAAACCAGCGCAAAACCAAAATGGGCAACTGTTCCCAATTACCCTGAGGCACCTTATTTTGCAGAACCTTATGCAACCGCAGTAGATAAAATCATTGAAGACGTTCGCAGCCAATCTGCTGATACCTACACATTTACTTATGAATTAATCAACCAACTTAAGTCTTCCGACGCGAATGAAAACATTTCACTGATCCGTGGTCTGGCAGACTCCAACCAAGAGATTGCAAACTTAGTTATCAAACTACTATCAGTTGCGCATATTCCTACCCGTAAACTTTGGGTAATAGCTTTAACAGATGCAACAAATAATGCACATCCTCGTGTATTGATCCAAGCCTACAATGGTAATGAATGGCTGACATTCGACCCAAGCAATGGCAATGCTGGCATTCCAGCTAACCACTTAGTTTGGAAAATAGGTGATGCACCTTTTTATAATTTACAAAACGCCAACAATGCGGAGTTACAATTTTCTGTCACCAAATCATATATAGAGTTGCTCGACGTAGCTAAACAAAATGCAAAACAAAATGGCTCTATGCTTGCCAAACTTACACTTTCGGCTTTACCCGTACAAAGTCAAAACACTTATAAATTGTTGTTGATGATACCACTGGGCGCACTACTTGTAGTGTTTATGCGTACATTAGTTGGCATACAAACTTTTGGCACATTTATGCCAATATTAATAGCGGTAGCTTTTCGCGAAACACAGTTGCTTTGGGGTATTATTTTATTTACCGGCATTGTATTAATCGGTTTATTAATTCGTTTCTATTTAGAACACTTGCGCTTACTACTAATACCAAGATTGGCTGCCATACTAGTGGTGGTTGTTATACTCATGCTAGCGATTAGCTTAATTACCAGTCGACTAGGCGTAGACAGATTACTTTCTGTATCACTGTTCCCGATGGTGATTTTAGCTATGACAATTGAGCGCATGTCGATTGCATGGGAAGAAAATGGCGCGCAAGCTGCCTTATTCCAAGGCTTTGGTAGTCTGATTGTTGCCAGTTTCGGCTACTTGCTTATGACCAGCGAACACTTATCTTATTTAATGTTTGTATTCCCTGAGTGGTTGCTGGTGATACTAGGCGTTTGCTTACTCATGGGTCGCTATACAGGCTACCGCCTAAGCGAGCTAATTCGCTTCAAAGAAATACACATTAACAATCAATCTCGCTCATGATTGGTTTTGTACATCCAAATACATTGCGTAAACAAGGTGTGCTAGGTATTAATCAGCGCAATACTGACTTTATTATGCGTTACAACCCGCGTCATCTTTATCCTTTAGTCGATGATAAATTAACAACTAAAAGTTTGGCTATAAAAGCGGGCATAGAAGTGCCAAGGCTTTATGCCACTATTACCTTCGATCATGAACTAAATACACTTGAGTCGTTATTAAACAAATATCATCAAGTTGTCATCAAACCAGCCCATGGTAGCGGCGGTAACGGCATATTAGTTTTAGGTGACAGAATTGGGAAGTTTTACAAAACTGCTGGCGGGGATTTAATTAGCCTTAATTTTATTAAGCATTATGTGTCCAACATTTTGTCAGGCATGTATAGCTTAGGCGGATTACCAGATAAAGCATTTTTAGAATATCGCGTTAAATTTGATCCAGTATTTAATAACGTAAGTTTTAAAGGCGTGCCTGATATCCGCATTATTGTATTCAAAGGCGTACCTGTTGCAGCCATGATCCGACTCCCCACCAGCAAATCAGGTGGCAAGGCCAACCTCCATCAAGGAGCAATTGGTGTCGGTATTAATTTAGCTAGCGGCAAAACTACCTATGCGGTGACTGGTAATCACATTACTACCATGCACCCTGACACCAGCCATACTATAAATAACTTGGAAATACCTCAGTGGGAAAAAATTCTCATGATTGCTATCAAATGTGCTGACACTGTAGGGCTGGGCTATTTAGGTGTCGATATGGTCTTAGATAGCGAGCTTGGGCCGTTAATGCTGGAACTCAATGCGCGTCCCGGACTAAATGTTCAGTTAGCTAATCAACAGGGCTTAAAAATTAACTTAGAAAAAATAGACCAACTCGATAAAATACCTAAAGATATAATGCAACGCATTGATCTAACCCGGTCACTAATTAAAAACTAACTTTATAAATATGCTGCTAGAAAAATTTTTTTGTTGCATACGTTTAGTTACCTGCATTTTAATACTGGCACTAGCATCCAGCATAGGGTACACAATCGCAGAACAAGAAACACCGACTGCAGAGCAAGTGCCTGTTGAAGCACAAACAACTGACGCACCCACTATTGCACCTAACCTTGACTTAAAAGAAGTTGCGCCTCTACCAGAACCAGTCATTGAACCGAAAACAAGCAGCGATGATCATGCAGACAATGATAGCGGCATTACAACTAATAAAAACCAAACAACTATTACGGATCCAGAAAGTCAAACGCAGGCTGACTCTGACAAGCAAAAAAGCAGTCAAGACATCACAAGCACACAAAAACTAATTATATTAGGCGCAGAAGTACCACAGGGTTCCTCCACACGCTTAGCATGGTCACCCCAAATTACTATTTCCGGTTTAGCCTTGCCGACACCAGTATTGGTTATTCATGGCGCCAAGCCAGGTCCAAGTGTGTGTATAACCAGTGCAATTCATGGTGACGAACTAAATGGCATAGAAGTGGTACGCCGAGTTATGTACGACATAGATCCCAGCAAGCTTGCCGGCACACTGATAGGTGTGCCGATTGTTAATTTGCAAGGCTTCCAACGCTCCTCCCGCTATTTATCTGACCGCAGAGACTTAAATCG
>JANQKJ010000063.1 GCA_028281205.1 Gammaproteobacteria bacterium | reverse complement strand
TGGAACAGGTGAGTTCTCCTCAAGGAGAGTCGGCGAGTAAGATTTCAAAACCTGGCAGTCAATAATGTGAACTTTGTTATTGTGTGTTTGCCCAAAGGTTAATATCAATGGTGAAGATATATGCATAAATATTATACATGCACACTGTTAATAGCTGTTTTGTTTGTTACGGCATGTAATCCAACAGTAGAAGTAAAGGCGCCTGAAGAGCCAATCACTATTAATATGAATATTAAAATCGAACACGAAGTGCGTATTAAAGTTGATAAAGAGCTTGATGATGTGTTCTCAGAAGATAGTGGTTTATTCTAATGGTGGAGAAGAAAGCTATGACTAAATTATTGAAAATATTGTTTGTATGCTTGATTGCTTTTAACTCTGCATGTGTTTTTGCTGGGGATTTGCAGCAAGTGAAGGGTCAAGGTCTTGTTGGTGAACAGCTTAACGGTTACTTGGGTGTTGTTTCATCTGATGCCTCTGCTGAAGTGAGAGCGCTGGTAAATGATGTCAACGCAAAGCGTAAAGCCAAATACCAATCAATTGCCAGTCAGAATAGCACCAGCCTCGAGACAGTTGAGTTACTTGCTGGTAAAAAAGCGATTGAGAAAACTCAGCCTGGTAATTATATTCAAACAGCCACTGGCTGGAGAAAGAAGTAAATTACTTTTTCCAAGAGAGTATTTTGTTATTAGCAGGCATATCCCAGCTTGGCCCAGGTTGTAGACCATTCTTTATTGCTAAGTGATCTAATTCAGCCTTATCTTTTAACCCTGACTCAGGGTCTCTATGTTTTAACCAATCATCAAAGCTTTGATTGCTTGCGCTAGTGTAATGGCCATTTATATTGAATGGGCCATAAATACATACTGTTGCGTCATCAGTGAGAGTAGTGCCTAAACCTGCGAATAGCGCTTTAATATCTTGCCAATGCATAATGTGAATTACATTGGCGGCATATGCTGCGTCATAAGTATCTGTTGGCCAGCTAAGATTTACGTCGAGTTCAATTGGTGCAGATAAATTCGGTAATGCTGCGTCATTGACCCATAACTGAATACCTTCCAGCATGTTTTTTTTATCACTAGGCTGCCAGCTTAAATGAGTTAGGTGTTTTGCAAAATGAACTGCATGTTGACCTGTGCCACTGCCAACTTCTAGCACTTTTGTTGCTTGCTTAAAAGCACCTTGAAGTACAAGTAAGATATCGTCCTGGTTTTGTTCTGCCGCTTGCGCGAAAGGTTTGTTTGCCATGTAATGGAAGCAAAGTGGTTAGCTGGATTTGCGAATGTAGTCGATTAGTGATTGGGTTGAGCAGTCGGCACTGGAAAGTTGTTTATCATTTTGTAGTGCGGGTAAGATTTTATTGGTTAATGTCTTGCCCAATTCAACGCCCATTTGATCGAATGAATTAATATTCCAGATAATGCCTTGTACAAATACTTTGTGTTCATAAAGAGCAAGAATAGCGCCGAGTGTCATTGGTGTAAGCGACTCACACATAATCGTGTTGCTTGGACGGTTGCCTGGGAATGTCATATGGGGGGCAAGATCCTTGACCATTTTGCCAGTGATATTTTGACTGGCTAACAACTCGATGGTTTCTTTCTTGGATCTGCCCATCATCATGGCCTGTGACTGCGCTAACATATTAGCTAACAAAATATCATGGTGTTGTTTATGCTCATGGGCAGGTTTGCAAAAACCAATAAAGTCGCATGGCACAATCGGGACGCCCTGATGTAATAGTTGATGGAATGCATGTTGGCCATTAGTGCCCGCTTCACCAAAAATGATTGGGCCGGTGCTATAGCCCGTTCGATTTCCTTCACGAGTGACGCTTTTACCATTGCTTTCCATATCCAACTGTTGCAAATAACCGGGCAGGCTACGTAAGCGGTGATCATAAGGTAGCACTGCATGGTCACGCATGTTTAAAAAATTGATGTACCAGATACCTATTAATCCCATGATTACAGGCAAGTTCTGGTCTAAAGGAGCTGTTTGAAAGTGTTTATCCATGGCGTAAGCACCGGTAAGTAAGCCGCGAAAATTTTGCATACCTATTTGTAGTGCCAATGGAAAACCAACTGTGCTCCATAAGGAGTAGCGCCCGCCAACCCAATCCCACATACCTAGAATATGGTCGGAATCAATACCAAATGATTTTGCTGCTGCCGAGTTGGAAGTGATGGCTACAAACTGTTTGCGCACAGAGCGGCGTATACCGCTTTTTTCACGTAGCCACTGTGCAGCAGTTTCTGCGTTTGCGGTAGTTTCCTGAGTAGCAAAGCTTTTTGATATGACGACAAACAATGTATCTTCAGGAGCCACTTTATTAAGCACTTCGTCTAACAAGTGGGCATCTACATTTGAAACGAAATGAACGTTAATATTTTTTTGTGTAAATTGAGTCAAAGCTTCGCTGGCAAGTTTGGGGCCAAGATAAGAACCACCGATACCAATAACAACAACTTCTTTTAGTGGTGTGTCTTTATAACTTAGCCATTGTCCATGGTGTAACCTGTTACATAGACGTTCCATGCGTTCCAGTTCAAGGTCAACTTCTTTACTCACATGAGTAGTGATAGGGCTGCGTAATGCTGTATGTAAAACCGAACGTTGTTCGGTGTTGTTGATTATTTCGCCTGCAAACATTTTATCGCGCCATTTTTCTACTTCAGCTGCCTCTGCAAGCTTGAATAAAAGTGCAAGCGTTTGCTCGATGATTCTATTCTTTGAAAAGTCGACTAAGATTGGATTGGATTGAATGGAGAATTTACTGAATCGCTTTGGGTCTTCTGCAAATAGTTGACGCATCTCCACATCACGCATGAGGGAGGCATGGTTAACGAGTTTTTTCCAATGGGGAGCGATCATGCAGGGATAATACTAGGATTTATGAATAATTGAGCGCCATGTTGTAGTTATCGTATGCCGTTTGTCGGACTAGTAGTGAATCATACTAAATGATGCTGGAATGTTAATTTATAAGTGCATGTTGAAGTTTATTTTAAAAAAATCTTCAGGCAAAAAAAACGGGCTGTCAAAGCCCGCTTTTTTTGTGAAATGCGTCCGACTTATCGGTAAATAGTGCCGTTTTTCATATGAGAAAAAAGATTAATTTGTGCGGCTATACTAATTACAAATGCAAGTACTACACAGCTAACTGCAACCCATGCCATTGTAAGTTCTCCTTGTGTTGAGTAATTACTAACTAATTCAATTGCAGAATAGTATACACAATTAAGGCATTGGGAAAAGCAGATTGTCTATCAAGCGTGTACTCCCTAGCCAAGCGGCTACTAAAACCACAGCATTATCAGTGCCTTGCGTGATTGGCTGTAAATTTTCAGCATCTAGGATACTAAAGTATTCGACACGAAAGCCATATTTTTCCAGCATTGCTGCACCTTTTTCTTCCAGTGTTTTAATGTCGTTGGATGAAAATTGATCTTTTGTTTGTTGAAGTGCGCTGAAGAGCTTAGGGGCTAGGCTGCGCTGTGTGTGACTTAAGTGTGTGTTGCGTGAACTCATTGCAAGACCATCTGCTTCACGTTGAGTAGCTCCGCAAATAATATCGATGTTGAAATTCAGGTCCTGGGTCATGCGTTTAATGATAAGTAGTTGTTGATAATCTTTAGCACCAAAAACGGCAACGTCGGGCACAATGATATTGAATAACTTGCACACGACTGTGCATACGCCATCGAAATGACCAGGTCGAAATTGGCCTTCGAGTGACTCTGCTAATTGCGGGACACTAATTCTAGGTGTGTGAGTAGTACCTTGGGGGTAAAGCTCATCTAATTCGGGGGTAAAAATTGCATCGATGTTGAGTTGACGTATTTTTTCTAGATCGTCATTTAGTGTGCGCGGATAGCGCTCATAATCGCTGGTCTGATTAAACTGAGTAGGATTAATAAAAATTGAAACAATGACTTTTGTGGCTTTAGTTTTTGCCAGTTCGATTAATGAAGTGTGTCCGTCATGCAGGTTACCCATAGTTGGTACAAGAGCAACGCTTTCATGTGCTGATTTGCATTGACTGATATGGTCACGAATTGCTTCGCATGCGGAAAAAATTTTCATAGTGCAGAATATTAGAGTGGCTAAACTGGAAAAGCGCCGGATTTCACTTCTTTGATATAGTTCTTTACTGCTTCTTGGATACTGCAGTTTTGCATATAGTTTTTAACAAACGGTGGTGTTTTGCCTGGCGTTATGCCAAGAATATCCTGCAAAACTAATATCTGGCCGTCGCAGTCTTTGCCCGCGCCAATACCTATTACTGGAATATTAACTGCTTTAGTAATTTCGGCTGCCAGTTGGCTTGGGATGCATTCAACTAACAGAATATCGGCACCAGCCTGTTCCAATGCGGTACTGGTTAATAATAATTCCTTGGCGGAGTCGGCATCAGTGCCTTGTGAATGATAGCCACCAAGTTTATGAATGTACTGTGGGCGTAATCCTAAATGGGCGCAAACTGGAATACCGCACTCACTGAGTTCTGCAACAATTTCTGTTTGTCGCTGAGTGGCTTCTAGTTTAACCATCTGCGCCCCTCCTTCTTGCATAAGACGAGTTGCATTATGCAAGGCGCTGTCTATGTTGCTGTAACTCATGAATGGCATGTCAGAGATTACTAATGAATGTGTTGTTGAGCTAGCAACACACATTGTATGGTAGATAATATCTTCCATAGTTACGGAGACAGTTGATGCGTGGCCCTGGATTACCATGCCTAATGAATCACCAACAAGAATGATATCCATGCCCGCATGGTCGAGTAATTTTGCAAATGCCGCATCATAAGCCGTTAAGCATGCGATCTTCTCGTTGTTATCACGCATGTTTTTTAATTGCTTGATAGTGATCCCCAAATGGCTTTGTGAGCTCATGATGATTGCTAGCTTACAAATGGCAGCGGATTGAAATAATGGCGGCCACTAGTGGTATTGATAATTTGAGATTTTAGTTGTTCATAATCACGATCATTGTTAATAAAGTCGATGTCACTTGCATTAACAATCAACAGTGGTGTTTCGTTATAGTGGTAAAAGAAATCGGCATACACTTCATTAAGTTGTTCCAAGTAGCTGGATTCAATGAAACGTTCATAATTACGCCCGCGTTTACGAATTCTTTCAAATAGTGTTGGCACTGGTGCTTGTAAGTAAACCACTAGATCAGGTTTGGGTGCATCGATAATCATGTGTTCATACACTTGTAAATAAAGCTCGTACTCGGTCGGTGATAATGTAACTTGAGCGAATAGTTGATCTTTTTCTATTAAGTAATCTGCAATTTTAGATTGAGAAAAAATATCCGTCTGACGTAATTCCTTAATCTGGCGCGTGCGATGCATTAAGAAAAATAATTGTGTTGATAAAGCAGCTTCACGTGGACGTTGATAAAATTGTTCCAAGAATGGATTCTCATCAACTTCTTCAAGCATCAGTTGGGAGCTAAAATCATTTGCCAGACGTTGAGCGAGGCTAGATTTGCCCACACCGATCGGGCCTTCTATGACAATATAATTAGGTAGAGATGACATCTTATATAGGTAATCTGATAAGTCCGTTAGGATAGCATCGCGGTTGGATGCGATGTACTACACCCACACCTGGAATCATGAGGTTTTTATTCACTTCACGCAATGGGTAGAGGACAAATTCACGATATTTTATTCCTGGATGTGGGACGCTAAGTGCTTGACTTTTAAGTTTATAATTTCCATATACAAGGATGTCGAGATCTAGTGTACGTGGCCCCCAATGTTCGCCTAAGCGGGTTCGACCGTGTTCATTTTCTATACTTTGTAGTTTTTTTAGTAGTGTGCTTGCATCCAGTCTAGTTTTTAACCAAGCCACTGCATTGATGTATGCGGGTTGATCTGGTGGTCCCATCGGTCGACTTGAATACAGGCTTGAAAATGAATGTAATGAACAATTTTCTAATTGTTTTAATTGCACCAAAGCGTGAGTAACCTGAGCATGAGGGTTTTGTAAATTACTACCCAAGCCAATGTAGGCATCAATTAAATAATGGTTACGCATAGTAATGGTTAAGTTTTTTTCTTGTTTGGTTTTCTAGGTTTAAGTGCAATCATTTTATGCTGTTCTTGTGTTGATAAAGTTTGTAACTTAGTCCACCACTGGCAATCTGCTTGGTCAATTTCACCTGCTTGTGCGCGTATGCACATAAAGTCGTAGGCTGCGCGAAAACGTGGGTGATCTAAAAAGCGTAATATTTTTTTACCCTGTTTTCTTTTGAAACGGTTTTGTAGTTTCCAAATTTCACAAATCATTATCGAGAAACGTTTAGGTATAGATGTGACCGTAGATTGGTCGAGCACAGTGGTCCTTCCTGCAGACCAGGCACCTTCTGCATAAGGAATACCTTGCTTAGTGGTTTGCTCTAATAACTGCAAATATGGTTGCCACAATAATATTGAAAAAATAAATGCAGGGTTGACTGATTTGCCGCCAGCAATGCGTGTGTCTGTATTTTCTAGTGCGTTGTGTATTAGTAGGCCAAAAGACTCATTATGTTTAAGCGCTTTGTGAGTAATGGGAAATAGTATTTTCAATAATTGATAACGATTTAGCTCTTGAAAGCAACGCACGGCATAACCACTATGAAATAATTTAATTACTTCATCAAATAATCTTGCTGGAGGTATATCAGATAATAAGTGGCCTAGTTTCTTAATAGGTTGTTCAGTGCCGGCATCAATATCTAAATCAAGTTTTGCACGAAAACGTAGTGCTCTTAATATGCGTACCGGATCTTCGCGGTAACGCGTAGCAACATCACCGATCATACAAATCTTTTTATTAAGCAAATCATCGTACCCTGAGCAATAGTCCAGTACTTCTGATTTTTCAATATCATAGTAAAGCGCATTAATTGTAAAGTCACGACGCAGTGCATCTTCTTCAATTGTGCCAAATGTATTGTCTCTGACAATG
This sequence comes from Gammaproteobacteria bacterium, assembly GCA_028281205.1. Classification (GTDB taxonomy): domain Bacteria; phylum Pseudomonadota; class Gammaproteobacteria; order UBA4575; family UBA4575; genus UBA1858. The sequence goes on along the minus strand of JANQKJ010000063.1, from coordinate 3,967 downwards.
CGACCAGTGGATTCTTGTTTAGAAGATTTGTTATTGTGTCTACTAGCGGCACGAAAGGTAGATACTTCAATGTTATTACGTCCAAAATAAACATGTACGATACGAAAGCGTCGCCCAATCAGGCGGCTATTATCAAATAGTTCGCAGATCTGTTCGGGATGCGCGTCTGTTGCTACATCAAAGTCTTTGGGTTCAATGCCTAACACTAAATCACGTACACAACCTCCCACCAGGTATGCCTGATAGTTGGCTTCAATTAAAGTCTCTACAACAAAACGTGCTTGTTGACAGATGTTACTTTCATCAATCTGATGTTCGCTGAATGGAATGCGTTTGAGTTGGCCGGGTTTATTGTTAGTATTTTTCACTGTCTAATTATAGAGTGATCTGAATTGAGTATGTAAAAAAAAGGCGGCTATAAAGCCGCCTTTTTAAACTACATCGTCATCACGTTTACATGTTGTAGCTTTTTTCTTCATGTTGAGTGATGTCTAATCCACTACGTTCGTGTTCATCAGTAACGCGTAAGCCACAAATTAGGTTGGTTACTTTTAGAACAATAAAAGTAGCGATTAGTGTCCATACTAACACCGCAACTACGGCAGTTAACTGTATGCCAAACTGATCGGCAATAGTGGTTCCTTCTGCAAGTCCAGCACCACCAAACTGTGAGGCAACGAAAACACTCACGAGTAATGTACCGATAATGCCTCCCACACCGTGGACTGGGAATACATCTAATGAATCGTCGATTTTTAGAGTACGTTTCATGAAGTTGGTTGCTGTAAAGCAAACGATGCCGGCAGTGAGTCCGATCACAATGGCACCCATCGGGCCGACGAATCCGGAGGCAGGTGTGATGCTACCGAGGCCTGCTACCATACCTGTGACAATGCCTAGAACGCTGGGTTTGCCATATTTTATCCATTCCGCAACCATCCAGGTAATGGATGCAATAGCGGCGCTAATATGAGTAACTAGAATAGCCATGCCAGCATCGCCGTTAGCTGCCAATGCGCTACCTCCGTTAAAGCCAAACCAGCCGACCCATAACATGCCGGCACCAGTAACAGTCATGGTCATGTTGTGAGGAAGTAAAGGTGTGCTCGGGAATCCGTTACGTTTACCTAGTACAATAGCTGCAACTAATGCACCAGCACCAGCAGTAATATGAACAACTAAGCCTCCGGCAAAGTCGAGTGCGCCTTTATCGCCAAGCCAGCCGCCACCCCATACCCAATGACAAACAGGGAAGTAAATTAAAATCATCCATAGGACTGTGAACCATAGCATGGCAGAAAACTTCATTCTTTCTGCAAAACCACCCACAACAAGTGCAGGAGTGATAATTGCAAATGTCATCTGAAACATAACAAATACAGATTCTGGGATAGTGCCAGACATACTTTCGCGCGTTACTTCAGATAAGAATAAGTTGTTAAAGCCACCCATCCATTGATTTAGTGAGGGGTGTTCACTGAAACTCATGCTGTAACCAAAAATCAGCCACACAATCGACGCTACACAAGTAATAGCAAAGCATTGCATGAGTACTGATAAGGCATTTTTACTTCTAACCATGCCAGCATAGAATAATGATAAGCCAGGTATAGTCATGAATAAAACCAACGCGGTTGAAGTTAATATCCATGCTGTATCTGCACCATTAAGCTCATCCGCGCCGACCAGTGTCGGGGCTAAAAGCAGTAGGATGCAGGGTAAAATATTCTTTTTGTTAATGTAGTACATAATCTCCCTCTCCACTAAAGTGCATCTTGACCGGTTTCTCCAGTTCTTATACGAATCGCTTGTTCGATATTAGTGATAAAAATTTTGCCATCACCAATTTTTCCTGTGTTTGCAGTGCGGGTGATGACTTCGATAACTTCATCGACACGCTCGCTGGCCACAGCGATTTCTATTTTTAATTTTGGTAAAAAATCTATGACATATTCAGCGCCACGATAGAGTTCTGTATGCCCCTTTTGGCGACCAAATCCTTTAACTTCAGTTACCGTCAGGCCTTGTATGCCATGTTCGGTTAGTGCTTCACGTACATCGTCTAATTTGAAAGGTTTAATGATTGCGGTGACTAGCTTCATTGTTATTATCTCCTTACTTTATGCGCTAGAAGAGGGCAGTATGCCACTGAACGATGCAATAGGCATCAATTAATAGCAAACAATAAATTTATGCACAGTTATAGTGCAGTTTGTGTAGGTTAGTATTTCTCTGCACTGAAGATAGCGCGGGTTGGCGCAGGATAGCCTTCGATGGTTTTACTTAAATCGTCAGGGTCGAGAAAATTTTTCAGGGAATAATTTTTCGTCCATTCGGTGGCACGTTGTTCTTCAAACTCTGTTGTTTGAATATTTTGCAGTTGAATGTTTTGGTAACCGCATTGACTTAGCCATGATTCTAGTAACGATGGACTAGGTATGTTCCATACATTGCGCATTCCAGCATAGCGGTCCTCGGGAATAAGTTGGTATGTTTTTGAATCGTTTATAATCAACGTTTCTAAAATGAGTTTTCCACCTTCTATAGTGTGCGTGTACAGTTGTTTTAAATGTTCTAAAGGGTCACGACGGTGATACAGCACACCCATGGAAAATACGATATCAAATTGATTAAGTTGCGTGGGTAGTTGTTCAAGTGTAATAGGTAGTAAATAACAGTCTAATTTATTGCTTATAGCTTGCGTCAATGCAGTGTATTGAGCCAGGAACATTAAGGTGGGGTCTACACCGATCACTTTGTTTGCTTCTGCACCAAGCATACGTAGCATGTAGTAACCGTTACCACAGCCTACGACTAAAATTTTTTTATCTTCAAGAGTAGGTAAAACAGATTGCACGCGTTGCCATTTTTTATCACAACGCCATTCGCTATCAATATGTACACCAAAAAAATTAAATGGGCCTTTGCGCCAGGGTTGCAAGGTTTTGAGTAATTGCTGGATAACGATTTCTTCATCTTTGTTGATCTGCTGTGGTAGGCCAATTTCCACTATTGGTTTGTCAAACTGGCAGTGCTCAGTTTCAAATCTTGCTAATTGTTCAACAGTATTAAGCCATTGCTTGAAATGGCCATGAGACGGTTTGGCAAATATATCTTCAAGTTGCTTTATTAATATATCTTTCCATTTAGTTTGATTTGAGATATCACTGCTGTCAAACAAGTGAGCATAGTTTTCAATGTTCATTTAATTACAAGTATTGAAATAAAATTGATGCATTGAAACCAGGTTATGACATTGGAAAAACCAATATCAGTTAATCGTTGTTGATGTGTTTCAAGTGATTCCCTTATAAGAACATTCTCTAATGCTTTTCTTTTTTGGCTAATTTCAAGTTCACTATATTGGTTTGCAGATTTAAATTTTTTATGCAGTTGTTGGAAGAGTTGTTCCTGATATTCATCTTGTAAAATGACTTTTTCAGTCAGAATACATGCGCCACCGTCAATAAGACCATTGAAAATATTTTCCAGTAAATCCTTTCTTTTGCTAACTGGCAAAAATTGTAATGTAAGATTGAGTATTACTAATGATGCTTGCGTGATAGGTATTTGAGAAATATCGGCCAGTTGAGTAGATATAATTTTATCTGCTCCTGCTTGTTTGATTAATGTATCGCACTTTTCAAGCATCACCTTGGAGTTATCAATGGCATGTATAGTGATGGCATCTGATGGACGATGATGGTAAACGGACAGCGCAGCAGCGCCATGTGAGCAACCTAAGTCATAGCAGTGTGTATTATCGCGCAGAAAGTATGACGCAATGGGACCGATATTGGCGATTAATGTGCGGTAGCCAGGGACTGAGCGATCGACCATATCATCAAATGCGTCGCTGACTGTTTGATCAAAGCTAAAGTCTTCTATGTTTTGTATAGGCTGTTTATATATTTCGTCTTTACTCATTCAGCAACTAAATACTTATCCAGCACCAGGTGGCTTGGAA
>JANQKJ010000020.1 GCA_028281205.1 Gammaproteobacteria bacterium | reverse complement strand
TTCTGGAAGTAGCCAGGGATTCGGTGCGACTTTCGGCGTTTATTGACGCAGGAAACGTATTTAATGATACTATCGCGACTGAAGAATTCGATATCGGGGAACTGAGGTATTCTGCCGGTGTCGGCGCGGTCTGGTTGTCACCGTTTGGCCAGGTGAGTGTGAGTTGGTCAAAGCCGTTTAACCATCAAAAAGAGAATACATTTGATGGGTTTGGCAACTTAATCCGACGTGCAGACCAGGCCCAGCAGTTTCAGTTTAATTTTGGTAATTCTTTTTAATTTTGATATTTGGAGTAGCCCATTGAAGATTAAGTATTCGCAATATATGGCAGTAATAATTGTCCTTAGTTGTTCTATCTTTTCAGTTGTACATGCTGAAGATTACATTATAGGTGCAGTTAATACACAGCGCTTACTTGCTGAATCGCCACAGGCAGAAACATTACGTACCCAGATTGAGAAAGAGTTTGCTCCGCGTGACCGAGCGTTGCTCGCTGATCAGAAAAAGCTTAAAGACTTTGAAGACAGGTTAGCTAAAGATGCCGCAATCATGAGTGAAGCAGAAAGACAGAAGCTTGAACGCGATATCATCACCGCAAGACGTGATCTTGGTAGAAACCAGGAAGAGTTTAGAGAAGATCTAACTTTTCGACGTAATGAGGAGCTGGCAAAAATACAAAAGGAAATTGGCGAAGCAATCACGGCAGTAGCCAGAGAAAATAATCTTGATCTGGTACTGACTGAAGGTTCTGCAGTCTATGTGAGCACAAAAGTAGATATTACTAAACTGGTGATCGATTATCTTAAAAGCGGAAGTCAAGCTGCACAGTAGATTTATAAATTGATTATAAGGTTACATTAACCAAGTCAGTAGTTGTAATACATATACACATGCTAAATCTAAATACTGATGAAGCATTGCACCTGAATATATTGATCAATGATCTTCAAATTAAAGGAGATTGCCTCCCATATTAATGCAGAATTGCATGGTGATCCGGACTGCGAAATTAACCAGGTAGCGACCCTCCAAAATGCTCAAGCGGGCGATTTAAGTTTTTTATCTAACAGACGTTATTTTGGTTATCTGAAAGAAACTAATGCATCGGCGGTCATACTTTCGTCTGAGGATGCATCTGAATGTCTAACGAATAAATTAATTACCAGCGAGCCTTACATCGCCTATGCGAAGGCAGCGCAACTTATTTATGTCCAGGCACAGGTTGTCCCCACAAAAGATCCCAGTGCAGTGATTTCTGAAAGTGCAAGTCTGGATGAGAGTGTCTTTGTCGGGGCCAATGCTTACATTGGAGAGAATGTTAGCATTGGAAGTAATTCCTATATTGGCCCAGGAGTCGTCATAAGTGATGAAGTCATAATCGGTTCAGATTGTCGTTTCACAGCAAATATCAGTTTATGTAAGGGGACAGTAATCGGCGCGCGTGCCTTATTTCATCCTGGCGTTGTTATTGGTGCGGATGGATTTGGTATTGCCAATGAAGATGGCCGTTGGATTAAGGTTCCTCAACTTGGTGTAGTACACATCGGTGATGATGTTGAGCTTGGTGCCAATACAACGATTGATCGAGGAGCCCTTGACGACACTATTATTGAAGATGGAGTAAAAATCGATAACCAGGTGCAGATCGGTCATAATGTGCAAATCGGTGCCCATACGGCCATTGCCGGATGCTGTGCTATTGCCGGTAGTGTCCGAATAGGTAAGCGTTGCATGATTGGTGGTCTTTCAGCGATTAGTGGGCATATAGAGATCGCAGATGATGTAATAATTACAGGTATGTC
>JANQKJ010000223.1 GCA_028281205.1 Gammaproteobacteria bacterium | reverse complement strand
TCTGATTATAAATCTAGAAGAACGGCCCTACTTGAAAACAACATCAAAGATCAAGCACTATACCTGCTGGATGCACTGGGCTTAGATAAAAACCTTGCAAATCAAAACGTCACTCAGCTAAGCACCGGCCAGCAACAACGCGCGGCTGCGGCACGCGCTTTAATTGGAAGCCCTGAAATCATTATTGCGGATGAGCCTACTTCAGCACTAGATGAAAATGCCAAACATAACTTCTTGGAACTACTGTTTACTCAAGTAAAAAAATTTAATAGCACACTTGTCTTTGTGAGTCATGATCAATCTTTATCCCCAATGTTTGACCGAACTTTATCAATCCATGACTTTAACCCTAACTAGTCAATGAATTTAACCGTTTTAAAATTAGCACTTAAAAGTCTTAGATTTAGAAAATTTTCAATTAGTCTGACAGTCTTTTCGTTGGCAGTAAGCATTATGCTATTTTTAGCTGTTGATATGATTCGTGTTCAAGTTAAAGATAACTTTGTGAACACTGTATCGGGTATCGACCTGATTGTGGGTTCACGTAGTGGATCTATTCAATTGCTTTTATACAGCATATTCCACATTGGCAATGCAACAAATAATATTTCCTGGGAAACATATGAAAGGATATCCAAACACCCAAGAATTTCTTGGAGTATTCCAATAGCACTTGGTGACTCACACAAAGGCTTTCGTGTAGTCGGCACACAAGAAAAATTTTTCCAACACTACCAATACCATAGAGATAGTAAACTTAGTTTCCTTGCCGGAAAGCCTTTCACCTCCCCTTTTGACGTGGTCGTTGGTGCGAATGTTGCTAAAAAATTATCTTACACACTCAATGATGAAATCATACTGGCACATGGTATGGGAAATGTTAGCCTAATAGAGCACACAAATACTCCTTTTAAAATATCAGGCATCTTGAAACCAACAGGCTCATCCATTGATGACAGTGTTTTTATATCCCTCATTGACCTCGAAATTATGCATGTAGGCTGGGAACATGGTGTCCCAAATCCAGATGCAATTTCCAAACTATCGGATATCGACAAGCAACAACTTGAACCAAAATCGATTACTGCTTTTTTACTCAAACTCAAAAGCAAGCATGATGTATTTAGCATTCAACGTGCTATTAATGAATATAAAAAAGAACCTTTACTTGCCATACTACCAGGTGTTGCTTTACTGGAATTGTGGAAAGTTGTAAGCGTAATAGAAAAAGTGCTTCTACTCATCTCAGCACTGGTTATTGCTACCGCATTACTTAGCATGCTCGCCATCATCTTAAGCAATCTAAACTCACGACGGCACGAAATTGCTGTATTACGGTCATTAGGTGCATCGCCATTGAGCATCTCTCTGCTGATGATCATCGAAACTGAATTACTAATATTACTCAGTTTAATATTAGCTATCATTATGATGTACTTAAGTATTTTAATAATCGGTCCCTATGCGCATAGTCAATTGGGCGTAATGATTGAACTTATGCCACCATCAGCATTCCAATTAATATTAATTGCTACCGTATTAATTGCAGGCTTGCTTGTTTCTTTAATACCTGCAGCCAACGTCTATAAAAATACTTTGCAAGATGGGTTAACTGTACGATCATGAACTACCGGACACTTACACTTGTGTTATTAATTCTATGTGCACCATCTTTACTGCTCGCGAAAGAGCCCCGGATCTTAGAGTGGGATGAAATGATGCCTGAAGGGTATCTTGAGTCCTTACTTGAAACTAGCTTCGCAAGCTTCAACAAAGTTGACATCTTCAGCTTTGATGACAATACCGAAGAAGCACAACAAGCCTATGAGGAGATGCGTACAATACTTGAATCAGCACCCATTGTACCCGACCTAGAAAACCAATTAGTCAAAATTGCCGGCTTTATAGTGCCACTAGACTTTGATTTTGACAGCGAGACATTTAAAACCTTTTTGCTGGTGCCTTATTTTGGCGCATGCATACATACTCCACCACCACCATCAAATCAGATTGTGCATATCAGCTCTACAAAAGCACTTGACCAAGAATGGCTAGACTATGCAGTCTGGGCCAGCGGTGTATTAAATACTAAAAGTAAAGATAGTGAATTGGCGATTGCCGGATATTCTATGCAGGATGTATCTTTAGAGGAATACCAGGAAGAGGATGAATAATTTTCCTAAGCAATCTTAATACGAACAACATTCATTATCTCCATTTGAATGCCGGCTATATTTTCGCTAGTTGGATAGTAAGTTAAATTAACTCTTTGGCCTTTCAGATTTTTGTAAAGCTTTTTGCGTTTATACCTAAAGGGAACATCATATCCGTCCAGCATTAAGGTATTAACGATCCACTCACCTGCCTCTCTTTGGACATGCGAAGTTACTCTCATCATATCCGAATGAGTCAAAGCAGCATGTTTTTTGACAAGCTTTTCTGGCTCTGACGCCATAGTTAATCCTAGTGAATACAATTGATAACTACTGCATTATATAGAACAGCAACAAAGATTATTACCAGTGAACTAATTTTAGCTGATTAACTTGGATAAATTCGGCTAGCTTCTTTGACGGTGAAACCGCGACACCAATATTGGCAAAATTAAGTAATGGAATATCTGAGTGATGGTCAGAGTAAGCAATAGCCACTGATTCGCCCCCATGCTGCTTTAACCAGCTTTCAAGACGCGATATCTTTTCCTGTCCATAACAGTTCTCTGTTTTCAAGTCACCTGTTATACAACCACTGTCATCCAATTCCACCTCAGTACACAATGTTGCATGTACACCTAATTTCTCACCAATACGATTAACATAAAGGTCTAAACTGGCACTCACAAGCAGTACACATGAACCCGTCTGTAAGTGTTTTTTTAATTCTGCTACAGCGCCTTCTCGCAAGCCAGTATTAATTACCTTATCTGCAAATGAGTTTACCCAAGCGCTTATCTGCTGCTCAGTCATTCCCTTTAAAAAGGCTTTAAGAAAAAGTTTTTTCAGCCAAGTATTATCACGCATACCCACAAGGTGCATAGCGACCGCAAAAGGCAAACCGATCAACCTATATGCAATCCACGGCTTTCTCAACAACAATCCAAACAGAAATGGTAGATAAGTATCACGGCGCGTAATGGTACCATCCAGGTCAAAGACGATAATTGTTGCATGCTTACCCATAAGTCTATTTCACCGCATGTGAAAATGTTAAGTGACGATTAACGATATAGTTTAAAACAACTATGATTGCCGTAGTAATAAACTGTGATACTGTGTAATGTAGGCCTGAATACTTAAGGATTAAATAAAATAGTTCAACATTAAGCATCATAGTAGCCGCAGTGACCACACAATATATAACAAAACTTTTACCTACAGGAGCCTGCGACCTGAATACAAATCTTTTTTGTAAACTATAGTTAACCGGTGTTGCGCAAAGAAGGCCAATGGCTGCCGCCAGCACTTCATTCATAGCAAATACTTCGACAAGAAATATAAGCACTATCATCAACACAACAAATGCTGTACCACCGGCAATTAAATATCTGAAAACTTCAGACTTTAACAGCCACGCATATCTTGACTGGCCAACCCAGTCAATGGTTCGATTAATATAATTCATTAAGTTAGTTTAAACTTCGTAGACTTCTAAAAGGACATGCAACCAAGGCAGGTCAACAAATAGCAATCCAACGGCCACTAAACCTAAAGCTGCAACAAATATTACAAATTTTTTCTGTTTATAGAGCTTTTCTGGTGCTTGCGAGACCGAATTTGTTTGCATGCCGATATATAAGTACCAAACAAATAATATTGCAAACAAAGGTAGTGCGACTAAATACTCGATCCTATACTTAACTAAGAACACACCTAAAAATACCGCAGACATTAGTGCATAGAAAAATGCTGATAAAAGTAATTTCTCTTCTGTGTAATGGATAAAGGATTTTCTATACAAACCTGCACGTGCTGGGTCATCAATATAACGATATTCAGCGTAACGTTTTACTGCCATCAGAAATGCCCCACCCATCCAATATGATAATAGAACACTAGAAGGAGGAATCAATGGCGCCACCACAAGATACCAGCCCAACAAAAATCTTAATGGATTATTTATCGCCTCGGATAACACATCCACGTAGACACGGTCTTTAGTGCGAATTGGGTTAACGTTATACAAAACCCCCATGACTAATAACGTCAAGTTAGTAATAAAAAATTCTATTTTGATGTGGTATGAAAGATATAAACCAATCGCTGCCAAAATAGCCCACTGTAAGTAGACAAAATGTGCTTTGATACCACCGCTCACAGAGGGGCGATTTTTCTTGACTGGATGATGACGATCAAACTCAGCATCTAACCATTCGTTTATGGTGTAGTTTGCAGATGCTATTAAACAAACACTGGCAACACCGGATAGAAATATCCAAATAAAGTTTTCTGGTAATGTTGCTCCAACAGCTAGTGCCAGTAAAAGGCCTGGCAACATAAAAATATTCTTAAACCAGTGGTCTGGACGGGCTATATTAATATATGGTTTTAATGCTAATAGAATCTTACCTAGCAGCCCGTTTGTATTTGCTGATGCAACATCTGATAAAAACGACATCTCTACACACCTGAATTATTTTTAATATATGCGAGCAAAACATAGCTTAACTTAAAAGCATATAAAGCTCAGCTCTCCACAATTATCTTTTATTACAGAATGATTAGTAGGGTTTAATGGTAGAAATGTGAACTGACCTACATTCTGATTTCTTACAACTGCCATAAACAGTAAATTCTCTTAAATCCATAGTTGTTAACTGGTATTTACGTTAACCGTATCTCAGATTTTTATTATCAAAATGAGCAGACTGATTATTAATAAGAGTGAAATATTTAAATCATGGCGACACCATGTATGCCGCCAGCATATATCAGGATATACAGACAGGGATTTACTATGACTAAGCCAAATATATTTTTCTTGCAATTAAATGAATTAAATTTTGATTATATAGACAGGTATGTCGAGCTTGGTTATTTACCTAATTTCAAAGCGTTATTTGATAAACATGGTTATGTAGAAACTACATCTGAAACTGAACATCATCTGGCGAATCCGTGGATTCAATGGCCAACTGTCCATACAGGCTTATCTTATGCAGAACACAAGGTATTCAGATTAGGTGACATAGTAAAGCTCGATCACCCGATGATATATGAGGTGCTGGAATCAAGCGGTATTTCAGTCGCTGCACTTGCCGCATTTAATGCGAATAATAATACTCAAAATGCCAAGTTTTTTGTTCCAGATCCTTGGACTCTAACTAAATTTACCGGCAATAAAAATTTACATAAAATTTATGACGCACTGTGCCAAGTTACCAATGATTACGCTAAAAAGAAAATCTCTTTAGAGTCATACTACAAGCTTGCAGCAGGTGCGTTGAAGAATGCACAAACTAAACATTTAAATAACTATATATCTGAAACGCTATCATACCTGCGCAACAAAACCTGGTTTCGGGCTGTTATTTGTGACCGCTTACTGATCGACACCTATCTTACACAGTGCAAGAAGTATAAGCCTCAATTTTCCACTGCGTTTTTAAATGGTGGCGCACATCTACAACATCACTATTTATTTTCATCTGAGGTTTATCCTGGCGAACGGAAAAATCCTGAGTGGCATGTGTCCAAAGACGATGATCCACTATTAGATATCCTGTCTTTATATGATTCAGCATTAGCAGATATCCAGGCTTATGTTAATACCGTTGAGAATGGACGTATCATTATTGCTACTGCACTGCACCAGGATCCACATGAACGTGAGACTTATTACTATCGCCTGGATGATCATGTGTCATTCCTGAAGCGTATTGGCATTGAATACAGTAGTACATATAACTTAATGACTGAAGATTTCGTGCTTTGTTTTGAAAATGAGCAATTAGCACGTGAAGCTGAACAGAAGATACTTAAAGTCGGCACTATAGACACTCAGGAAATCTTTTATGTCGAAACAGCTGACAAGGCAGTACGCACACTCAATAAGAGTCCACAAATATTCCATACTGAAAACCGTGGCAAGGATATCTATATTCAATTAAAGCCGGTTTCTGCATTGATACCACAAGATGCAAAAATTAAAAGTGGCAGTACTATTATTGAAAACTTTGGTGAACTTGTGTCACTCGCGCAAGTGAAAAATACTCACCACCATGGCATTGGATACTACACAGATACAGGCTTCATGAAAGGTGAATTGCCTGCATCATTCCCATTAAAAGACCTATTTGCTATGTTCCTAGATGCTTATGACATTGAGTCACCCAAGTTAGCAACTATGGATCCTGATTTACTTAGTGCTATACGTGGTCACGAAAAGTTGGCATTAGCCTCATAAAAACTTAACCTTGAACATATTGGCCGGTGATCTGAGTCCAACACCGGCCCAAGTTTTAAATCAGTTAGCACAACTATGTCATTATGATAAAAATGATCTAACTGAATACCGAGCATACCCGCCTTTGATGGCCAAGTACGTTTATAGTTGAGCAAACTTGCCTCACTAGTCAATCCCGAATCATTTTCAATTTTCCTTAACACATTTGATGCAGTACCCGCATTAAAATCACCCGCAAGTAATATCGCGCCCTGTACATTATTCAAGTGCTTCAGCAATGTCATTATTTGCTCATTACGTAAACTCAACTGCTTCCATGAACGTGTAACTTGAAAGTGTACTGCAAAAATATGCACAGATTGCCCATCAAGTTTACATATAACGTGTAGCGCCCTTTTTTGAAACTTACCTGGCCACGGCAGATATTCTACAAACTCTAATTCATACTTAGATAACACCATCACATGGCTATGACCTTCGCCATATTGATAGGGGAATGAATCTTTATATTGATTAATAGTGGCTGTCAGTAATTGAGGCACTTCTTGTAAGACTAAGATATCGGCTGAAGAATTTTTTATATATTCAAGTGAGTTTTTGTGCTCACGTGCATTCCACTCTATATTAAAGCTGCAAACACGATAAGTCTTTACATTAGTAGTTACTGTTTTCTTTTTTACTATTTTCCACGCAGATAGAGGTAAAAAAGCATAAAGTAGCGGAATTAAAAATATCAGCGATAGGTACACGGTATTGAATAAAAGGCTTGCCGCCAAGCCACTGACTATAGAAAGAATAGCTATATGCAATTTGAAATTGCTTAATAAATCTATCACCCATATAAATATGAGTCGCATAAGCTACTCAGTTAATAATGAAATGGCATGCATACTTGCTTCAAGTGCACCTTCTAAAAAACCATTGTTCTGCATACTATAATCAGCCGCTTCTGTTCCGGACCATATTAATTGTTTATTCCAGCCAGGCTCCTGTACATAAGCAATATTATTAGCTGGGTGAAATCTCTGTATCTCTTGATCATATTGTGTTGCCGTGTAAATTTCTGCTGACCAATCTTGCAGGTGAACTGCTATTGGATGAGTAGCCTCATCACCAAATAAACGTCCAAGTTGAGCAAGCGCTAATGACTTAATTTCTTGCTGGCGATTTTTTCTGTGTACGGGAGGGACGCCTACAAAACCAAACAAGGCATTTAGCGTGCCATCTTCAGATGAAGCATCATGGATTTCTTGCAATGGCCCGCGATGACTAATCACGTCACCCGACATGCCTTGCTGCTGCCAAAACTTTTCCGCATAAACACATACTAACTTTGCATGGCCCGCCATCCAGGTAGCTATGGCATTCAGTTGCTGCAACCTTGCATCACTAAAAGCAGGAGTAAATTCTATGTTAGCGAGTGCCACACGTGGCGGCATGGCCACAATAATATATTTACTATGAATTTGTTTATCTTCATCCACTAGCTTTAGATTACAGCTTACTCCTTGTTCAATAAATTTAACTTGTTCTAGTACTGCATTACACAATACATGCTCAGCACTTAAGTGACTGGCAAGTGTGTTTGTCAGTTGCTGAATACCTCCTCTCAAGCGGTACGCACCCGCCATGGAGATACCTACTATGCCGCGCTGAATGTTGCCCTGATTATCCTCATATATAGCTGCACCATTACCACTTTGAAAAAATACTTGTTGTGATAAGCCTAATTCTTCTATTAGCGCTAACATTCTTTGTTGGCCCGGCCAAAACCAGCTTGGGCCCAAATCAAAAGCAGGTTTATGTACGTCATACTCGGATTCATCCGCATGCAATGAAAATGCTCTACCACCCAAGCGACTTCGTGCCTCCAATAAAATATAGTCAACTCCACGTTTATGACATTCATAAGCGGTGTGCAGGCCACTAAGACCTGCACCCACAATTAATACTTGAGTTTGCATTAAAAAGTTTCGTTTTTAGGTCTTAAGTCTAGTTCGTGTGTCCAGGCCGAGTTTTTTTGTTGCACTATTTGCATATAGGCTTCGGCAACTTCATTTGTTGACATCATGTCCGCTGGATCAAGCGAATGCAGAGCACGACTTGCTTGTGTATCCAAAATTCCATCCAAAATAACATGGGCGATGTGTACACCCTGTTTTTGATACTCACGTGCCACGGATTGCACCAATCCGCGCAAGGCAAATTTTGCTGAAGCAAAGGCTGAAAAATTTGCACCAGCACGTAAACTAGCTGTTGCACCAGACACAATTACTGTACCTTTCCCCTGTTGCGCCATCTTAGGGACAATTACTTTCATAGCATTAAAGGCAGACAGCACCATTGATTGCCAGGCAGTCTCAAACTGTTGCGCAGATGTTTCTTCAAAAGGCTCAATGTAAAGCTGTGCTGTATTATGTATCAACACATCGGGCACTCCATATTTTTCTATCAGCTCATTAAATGCTGTATTAGTAGCCTGCTCATTTGCAACATCTAATTGCAGCATAGCAATACCTTTCTCCGCAGGCGTCACTTGCGTGCGATTAATTCCAACAACTTGATAACCTTGCATATTAAATAGCGTCGCTATGCTCGCTCCCAAGCCTTGACCTGCGCCGATTATTACGCACAGAAGTTTATTATTAGTCATTTTTTATTCACCTTATTGATATGACTTTTGACTTACACATTAAAATATCACTAATGTTAAATTATTTCTTAATGAATACTATTTTTATGTAACGAAAAGCATATCAGTTATCACTATTTTGTAAGCATGTCATAACCAAACTGACATCAGCCGTTAATTCCCCTGTCACAAATCAACATTAGTTTAACAATCGGTCATCCGATTAAACAATTTAAGTACTGAGGAGAATCACATGGAGCATGATGAAGGTAGCTCTAACAAATCGGGCAATCGCCCATTCGTTGATGTATTACAGGCGAATCTTTCACGACGCGATTTAATAAAAGGTGGACTTGCGACTGCAGCCACATCATTTCTAGCAGCTAATACTGCATCTGCATCGGCGTATAAATATAAATACCGCAAGTATAATTTGATCGATTTTACTCCAGTTGCAGTTGAAGATGGATCTGGCCCATGGCCAAACATTTCACCTGACTACCAATGGGACGTAATTATCCCTTGGGGTGATCCAATCAAACCAAATGGTCCAGCGTATAGCTATCCACCAAATTCTGTTGACCAGGCTGAACAAATTGGTATAGGTCATGATGGTATGCATTATTTCCCTATCAAGAGCCACAAGAAGCGCCGCTGTGGTTGGGATAATGACCGTGACTGGAATGACTATAAAGACTGGCACGGTAATATGTACAAGCACCGTTATGGACGCGGCAATCAAAACGGTCTTTTGTGCATCAACCATGAGTTTGGCAGAAACTCAGTAGTTTTGGATAAAGGTGTCAGCAGCAACGGTGATGA
>JANQKJ010000268.1 GCA_028281205.1 Gammaproteobacteria bacterium | reverse complement strand
TGCTGCACTGCGAAATGTTTCGATATCAAAAGTTTCCATAGTGTAGGTCTTAGTAAAAAGCTGAATATTTGTCAGGGCTTATTTTAATAGTTTAATTTGCCTTGCATACTAGCACACGCTCTGTGCTTTAGAATAAAACAGACCACATTTTTATCTATTAATTCAGTATAATTCCTGACAAATATTCAGCTTTTTACTAAGACCTACACTATGGAAACTTTTGATATCGAAACATTTCGCAGTGCAGCACCCTACATCTATGCACACCAAGGTAACGTGTTTGTCATTACTATCCCAAATACCATGCTTGAAAGTGAACACCTAAGTGCATTGGTTCAAGACTTAGCCCTCATGCAAACTTTGGGTATCAAACTTGTGCTGGTATATGCAACTGGTTTATTCACAAAAAATAGAAAAAAAACCTTAGTTATTGACAACAAAAAGCTAATCAAGCTGCAGCATAAAATCGGCGAACTACAGTCTTGTTTGGAATCTTTATTCTCTACTGGGCTCATCAACACACCCATGGCAGGCATGAAACTTACCACTGTATCAGGCAACTTTGTTTATGCAAAACCCACAGGTGTTGTCAATGGCATAGATCTGCAGTTTCATGGTGAAGTTCGTCGTGTAGACACACAGGCCATACTTAATCAGTTAAATAACGACAATATTGTATTACTCTCATCCATTGGTTATTCATCCAGTGGAGAGTGTTTTTATTTAGATGAGTACGATGTTGCAACTACGGTTGCAGCTAGCATCCCATCAGAAAAGCTTATTTTCTTAATGGATGAGAAAACTTTACTCAATAGCCGCAAACAACGCATTAAGTTTTTGACTTTAAGTAGCGCTCAAGCGCTATTATCGCGCCGCAAAACATTAAGCCCTAGCATAAGACAATATATCGAATTTGCTATTAATGCATGCCTTAATCGCGTGCAACGCGTGCACCTGTTGAGTACCAGTGTCCCTGGTGCGCTATTACAGGAACTGTATAGTCACGATGGTGCAGGCACATTGGTAACCGCAGAACAGTATGATGACATCAGGCCTGCAACCATAGAAGATGTCGGTGGGATTATTTCATTAATCAATCCTCTCGAAGACCAACAAGTATTAGTCCAACGCACGCGCGAACAAATCGAATTAGAAATTCATAACTATGATGTCATTGAGCATGATGGTTTTGTTATTGCATGCGGCGCACTTCACCCACTGAATGAAAAAAACATAGCCGAAATTGCTTGTTTGGCTGTACATCCTGACTATCAAAAAGAAGGCTTAGGCAATCGTCTACTTAATCATTTGGAAAAAAAAGCTTGGGCGTTAAATTTAAATTCTGTTTTCGTACTGACTACTAAAGCTTTACATTGGTTTCGCGAACATGGATACCATAAATCCAGTATTCAGGAATTACCTGTCAGCAAACAAAAAACCTATAATTATCAGAGAAATTCACGCGTTTACTTGAAACATTGCAAATAAATAAAAATATAAAACCCTTTGACCAGTACAACTAATATTAAAAATAATTAATGTTAATGCAATGATTTCGCTGCTCTGCATATGCTTATAATGTAGCTGTAAGCTTAACTAAACATTAAAGGTCTCTATATAGAGATTATGATAATGGAGAAATATAATGAAATTACTCTCTGCAGTACCCTTTGCCCTATTCGCTACATTTTCCTCACAAGCATTTTCAATTGGTGGAGGGCTTGATCTAAAAGATGGGCTTTTCTGGGGTGCAGACCTTAACAGAAACGAACAGCTAGATATAAATGAAGCCAAAGCCATTTACAATCTCGGCGATGAAAAAGTATTTGCTAAATACGATACTAGTGGTGAAGGCGTGATTACTAAATTTGAATTTTACGATTACTTAAATCGAAGAGGCAAAGAAGAGTAATATTTATAATTCTTTTGAGCGGATAACAATCTGCTTATCTATTTGCATATCTTCAAAGGTGTAGGGTATCCCTCCTACACCCAGCCCCGACTGACGAATTCCTGCAAAGGGCATCCAGTCAACTCTAAAAGCTGTGTGATCATTAATCATCACAGTTGCGGCGTCTAGTCTTCGACTACAACGCATTGCCATATCCAGATCTTGAGTTAATACAGATGCCTGAAATGCATATGGCAAGCTATTAGCCTGCGCGATCGCTTGCTCAATAGCGTCATAACCATACACACAAACTACTGGGCCAAAAATTTCTTGCTGGCTTATTTGAGCTTGAGCAGGCGGCTTTAATAGTACTGTGCATTCATAACTGGTTTCAGTAACTGTGTTACCACCACATATTTTTATTGCTCCACCATTCACAGCTTCATCCACCCAGCTACTTATTCGCTCTACTTCACGCGGTCGAATAAGAGGCCCTACTTCAGTTGCCTCCAATGTCGGGTCACCTATTTGCATTGTCTGAGCAAACTGCGCTAATCGTTGGGCAATATCTTCGGCCATTTGTTTAGGTGCAAATACTCTCTGTACAGACACACACACTTGACCAGCATGGTAGAACCCACCTTTGGCGATTAGGGGTAAAGTATCATCGAGATCAGCACTAGTATCAATAATCACAGGGGCGACTCCACCATGTTCCAAAGCACAGCGAGCACCGGGAGCTAATTTGGAACGTAGCATCCAACCAACTTTGCCACTGCCTATGAATGAGAAAAACCCTACACGTTGATCTGTTACCAATTTTTCGGCTACCGCAAGATCACTCGTGACACACGCTTGGCAGTACTCTTCAGGCAAGCCTGCCGCACGTAAAATCTGCACAAATCGAAAACATGAAAGTGGCGTATCTTCAGCCGGCTTAACAATCACTGGACATCCAGCAGCAATCGCAGGACCAACTTGATGTACAATTAAATTTAGTGGATGGTTAAAAGCACTGACTGCAACTACCACACCAATCGGCTCTTTGCGCGTGAAGGCCAGCCGGTTTTGGGAGGCAGCATTTAGTCCCATAGGAATTTCACGCCCACCTTCTGTGCGCAATACTTCAATGCAATTTTTGACGCCGTCAATAGCACGCGCAACTTCAACACGTGAATCAATTAATGGCTTGCCACCTTCCCGTGCGGCCTCAATAGCAAGAGTTTCTGCCTGCTGCTGCATAAGCTCAGCCGTTTTTTCAAGCACTTCAATTCGCTTAGGAATTGGTAACCATCGATCTCGATCTTTAAATATTGAGTAAGCCGCATTTAATGCAATTTCAATATCATCCGCGGACGCAGCAGGGATTTCTGCAATAGGCGACAAATCCCAAGGTGCAACTACTTTAATATTCTCTCCTGCGCCTTTTGCACCAGGTATCATAATGCCAAATGTTTCACTCATGGTTAAAACTATTCTTTATTTATTATTCTTCAGCAGCAGCGCCAGTAACCAGACGGCTAAGCTCTTCAGTCAACTTCATATTTTCTGAATAATCGACAGGACAATCAACAATCACAACTGTATCATCAGCTATCGCCTGCTTTAATGTTGGAACTAATTCTTCAGCACTATTCACACGATACCCTTTTGCACCAAAACTCTCAGCATATTTCACAAAATCAGGATTAGTAAATTCGATATGGCTTGAGCGCCCCAATTTACGCATTTGATGCCATTTAATTAAACCATATTCACTGTCGTTCCAAACCAATATGACTATAGCTATACCCATGCGCAAGGCTGTTTCAATTTCTTGCGAATTCATCATAAATCCTGCATCACCAGTTACTGTCAATGCAGTTGCATTTGGGTTAACCATCTTGGCAGCAATTGCACCGGGTACACCGATGCCCATTGAAGCAAAGCCATTGGAAATAATACATGTGTTGGGACGTTCCGCTTGATACATACGTGCCATCCACATTTTATGGGCACCTACATCGGAAATAACAACATCCTCTGGATTCAACACTGCACGCAAATCAGAAATGATTCTCTGTGGTTTAATAGGGAAGTTACTATCATTAGCATGTTCATTTAGCTCTGCTACAATTGTTTCACGTAATTCATCTGTAAAACCGCCTATATGTGGTTTAGCTAATTTCGCAATCTCTTTAAGTCCTGCTTTGATATCCCCTGTAACGCCCACTTCCAGTATGTAATGTTCATCGACTTCAGCAGGACTCATATCGATATGAATAATTTTCTTGTCTTTATATTTGTGCCAGATATGTGGATGGAATTCGACCATGTCAAAGCCAACACATACAATCACATCTGATTTCTCAAACCCGCAAGCAACATAATCTTTCGCTTGTAAACCTACTGTACCCAATGAAAGTTTATGCGAAAAAGGAATAGTTCCTTTCGCCATGAAAGTCGTTGCAACAGCAATGTTTAACTGCTCTGCAAATTCAACCAATTGATCTGAAGCACCATTACGAATAACACCGTTACCAGCCATTACGATAGGATATTCTGCATTACTTATTACTTCTGCCGCTTGCTGAATTTTTTCTATTGGCGGCACCGGTGGTAAAGGTGATTGCACTTTAAGCGGGTGTTTTTCGACC
>JANQKJ010000263.1 GCA_028281205.1 Gammaproteobacteria bacterium | reverse complement strand
TTCAGCCCCCCTGTTCTTACAGACTTTACTTCCCGGATTTAATGCCATTGAAGTTGCTCAGACAGTATCTATTTTTTGTGTTCTGGCGCTTTTTATTCCCGTTAAAATATTTAACGGTATGTGTTCTATCCCATTTAGGGCGGATAGAATATATACGGTACATGAGCGGACCGGAATAGTTAGCAAGTTGATACTGATAGCGATGCTACTAATATTTAGAGATAATTATGGAATATTGGTACTAGTTGCTGGAACCGTTATTGGCATAATCATTAGACTGCTTTATGTGCTTTATTTATTGAATAAGCATCACTATCAGTATCGCTTTATTGTAAAAAATAGTAGCTTTTCTGTGAGATGGATTTTCAGCAAGTTATATATACCTTTTTTGCAGACGATTGGCCTGCAAATAAATCGCTGGATTATGTTGGCTGCTTTTACTTTGTTGTCTCCGGGCTTGCTAGCTATTTATCAATACGTACTTCAAATATATAACAACTATTATTCTATAGTAACGCGATCATTGGGCACCATATTTCTTACTGAGGTTTCTGACAAAGAAAATCGTTATAATTCGAATACGATGTTATCCTACCTAACTAAAGGGTCATTAATTTCATTTTTCTCTTTTACTGTTGCTGTATGTGTTGGTAAAGAAATTCTTCAATTAATTTGGCAATCGAGTAAGTTTGGCTATGATGACATTCTGCTTGCTTACTATTTATTGACGTTTTTCTTTTTCACTATGTTTCTTAGTACGACGCAAAATCTTTATTTGCGGTCTAGTATTGCTCGAGGCAATATAACACGTCAGTTTCTTGGAGATCTTGTATTGCTACTTATTAGTAGCATCATCTTGTATTTGACCTCTGAAGAATTAGGTTTGTTGGCTATTCTCATTTCTGGTTTATTTAGAGCAATTTCTCAATCGCTTTACGCCGCCTATATAAACTATGTTGATAATAGAGAGCACTTCGTGATTTATGAAGGTATGCATGTGGTTAAAGCACTGCTACAAAGCTTTTTAGTCATACTCTTAATACTTGCAGTGTTTAACTACGCAGGGCTTGGTGGCGAGATGAGTAAGGTATTTGCGTTCATTGCTATGTGTGTTAAAGGTCTATTGGCAGTAGGTGTGTTTCTAATAATAAATAGATACTTAAAGGTTTATAACATTGGTAGAGTTCTGTCTCAGTAGTTTTACATGTTATCTTTCCATTTAGGTATAAATTCCAACTATTAACAATAAGTTTGGTGGAGCATTATGAAAGCGGTCATTTTAGCAGGTGGACTTGGTACCCGTTTGAGTGAGGAGACTGATGTAAAGCCAAAACCAATGGTAGAAATAGGCCATAAGCCAATTTTGTGGCATATTATGAAAATCTATTCTACGTATGGTGTGAATGACTTTATTATCTGCTGTGGTTACAAAGGGTATGTAATTAAACAGTATTTTGCTAACTATTATTTACACATGTCTGATGTTACTTTTAATATGAAAGATAACAAAATGGATGTGCATTACAATCATGCGGAACCTTGGACGGTTACGCTTGTAGATACCGGGGAAAGTAGTATGACTGGTGGTAGGTTGAGGCGTGTGTATGAGTATGTTAAGAATGAAGAGATGTTTTGCTTTACTTATGGTGATGGGGTTGGCGATGTAAATATTGCCGAGTTAGTTCAATTCCATAAGACACACGGTAAATTAGCAACGATTACGGCAACCCGTCCACCTGGCAGGTTTGGGGCTTTGAAGATAAAGAACAACAATATGGTGGACCATTTTCAGGAAAAGCCCGATGGGGATGGCGGCTGGATTAATGGCGGATATTTTGTTTTATCCCCCGGCGTTATCGACCGAATTAACGGCGATGATTCGATTTTCGAGAATGAACCATTGGCGGGGCTTGCTAAAGATGGCGAACTAGCTGCCTTTAAACATGAAGGTTTTTGGCAGCCAATGGACACGTTGCGTGAAAAACACTTGTTAGAAGATCTTTGGGAAAGTGGTAGCGCTCCTTGGAAAAATTGGTAATTTCGATACAACATATATGGATTGTTATACCGTTTATTAAGTAACGGTTACTGGAATAAATACGGCTGATGAGATACTGATGAAAATACTAGTTACTGGTAATATGGGCTATGTTGGCCCTGTTCTATGTAAGATGCTGAAAGGTAGCTATAATACAGAACTAATTGGGTATGACACGGGGTTTTTTGCCCATTGCTTAACGGCTACGGATGTTTACCCCGAAGTAAGCTGTGACTTTCAAGTGTTTGGAGATATTAGGAAGCTAAATAGGGACATTTTTAGTGGTGTCGATATAGTTGTTCATTTAGCTGCGATATCAAATGATCCTATGGGTAGCAGCTTTGCTGAGGTAACGGAAGAAATCAATGCAAAAGCTAGTGATCAAGTTGCCCAAATAGCTAAAGCGGCAGGTGTTAGAAAGTTTATATTTGCTTCCAGCTGCAGTATGTACGGTTCGGCTGATGAAAGGGAAAAAAAGGAAACGGATGCATTGAACCCGTTGACTGCCTACGCAAAGTCAAAAGTTTTTATGGAGGAGGCACTCGAAAAAATTGCGGATGAGTCATTCCAAGTCACTTGTTTACGCTTTTCAACTGCATGCGGTATGTCGCCACGTTTGAGGTTGGATTTGGTACTAAATGATTTTGTAGCCAGTGCCTTATGTAATGGGGTTATTCAGATTTTGAGTGACGGTACGCCTTGGCGACCATTGATTGATGTTAAAGATATGGCTCGAGCTATTGAATGGGCAATAGATAGAACCTCTGAAGATAGAACCTCTGAGCAAGCTAGTGACTTTTTAGCTGTCAATGTGGGGAGAAATCAGTGGAATTACCAGGTTGTTGAGTTAGCAAATGCTGTTGCTAAGAAAATTCCCGGAACTAAAATTGATGTAAATAAATCTGTACCTCCAGATAAACGTTCATATCGAGTTGATTTTAGTCTTTTCGAAAGGCTAGCCCCCGATCACTTGCCTAGAGTTGATCTAGCGCAAAGTATTGATGAACTTATCGAGGGGCTGCGTAAAATGAACTTTTCCGATGTAAATTTTAGAGATTCTGAAATGATACGCTTGCGCACATTACATAACCTTCAAAGCCGGGAACTTTTAGATAAAAAGTTGTTCTGGAATAATTAGGTTTATGAAGTTTTATCCAACTCCGATTTCAGATTTATTCGTGGCAGAGCTAACACCTATTAAGGATGAGCGTGGTTTTTTTACCCGAGCTTATTGTGAAAAGGAGCTACTATCCGCTGGCATTCAAAAACCTATAACGCAAATTAATCATTCACGTACCACTAGTGTCGGTGCTATCCGGGGCATGCACTTTCAGTATCCGCCCCATGCTGAGGTAAAGATGGTTCGATGTTTATCTGGTCAGGTATTTGATGTTGCTATAGATATCCGCCGCGGTTCTAAAACTTTTTTGCATTGGTATGGTGAATATCTTTCGGCAGATAATTTTAAGATGATGGTAATTCCTGAAGGGTTTGCTCATGGTTTTCAAGTTTTATCACCTAACTCGGAGTTGCTCTATTATCACACCGCTAGTTATTGTCCGGAAGCGGAATCAGGGATCTTATATGATGACACGCTGGTAGGCGTTGAATGGCCTATTGAGCCGACAGAATTATCAGAACGAGATCGCAATCATAAAAAAATAGATGAAGGATTCGTTGGAATTGCCCTATGAAATGTCGATTTGATCAAAGTGATTTAAGTAATGTGTTTTTAGATTTGGTCGCTTCACCTCCCTCTAATGCTTATTTAACGCTGGAACAGCTAAATCTTCCGGAAATCTACTTTCCCCTGAAGCTTTATGTCAATGAATCAAATTGGCTTGTACAGATTGATGAGTACAAAAGCGCTCATGAAATTTTTGGTGAAGACTACGTATATTATAGTTCCTTTTCTACTAGTTGGTTAAAGCATGCTGAAGATTATGTAGATATGATTGTGCCTCGTATAGGGCTTAATGAAGACTCTATGGTTGTAGAAATTGCCGCGAATGACGGTTATTTGTTGCAGTACTTTGATAAATACAATATAGGTTGCTATGGCGTTGAGCCGTCAAGTGGCCCGGCCAAAGTTACCGAAGAAAACGTATGAATTCCTATACAAGAATTTAAAAGGAAAAGTGAGGT